>NZ_CVTS01000049.1:0-78214 GCF_900004755.1 Pseudomonas sp. 25 R 14
CGCCCCGGCGTCACCGTGGCACACCGAGCAATGCTGGGCGTACAGCGGCGCACCGCGGGTCGGGTCCGGGGTAATGGCCGGCGCCTGGCTGACTTCATAGGCCACCGCCAATTGCGCACCTAACTGCCGCGCCTGACGTGCGACTGCGTTGCCATCCTGGTGACGGGTGACGGCGGCCAACAGTTCATCGACGCCCTTGACCAGGCCTGCGCGCTCGGGCTTGTCCGGCAGCTCGGCCACCAACCCCTGCAATACACCGAGAAATTCCACCTGTTCCTGGTATTCGGACTCATCGACCACCTTGCCCGCCTCCACCGTCGGCGGATAGTCAGCGCCGATATAGTCCAGTAAATGCAGGGCCTGGGGCGCACCTTCTGCGGTGGCCGCCAGCAGATTGAAGCTGCACGACACCAACGCCGGCAACAACAGCCAGGCGAGAAAACGGGAGGGGGCAGTCATGAATGACTCTCAAATGGAAACAAGAAGTAACACATTGTCGAATTTTAATCGGTTTGACTCAAGGCGTTAGTGCTTTTCCCGCCGAAATGACGTGCTCCGATAGTGGCACAAGCCTTTCGCAATGGAGCTTAAAAGCCATTGTTTTGCCAGTAGCGCAGCCTATAATGCGCCGCCTTCGTTATCGCGAAACGGCATTTGTGCTCCTCTTTTTATGAGGAATATGTGGGAAAGGCTTTTCCTGCAATTGGTTATTCGGCCCGACCAGCCCCTTCGGCCGATTACGCTCAGGGAAGCAGCACCTCAATGGCATCTCGCGTCTTCATCTCCCTTGCTCTCGCCGCAGTTACGCTGCTGTCGGGTTGTTCGATGTTCCGCAGTTACGACACAGAACTGCAAGCCACCAACCAACAGTTGGCCAGCGGCAACGTCGACGGCGCATTGACCCTGCTGGAAAAAAACAACAGCCGCGACGACAAGGACCTTCTCTACTACTTCGAGAAAGGCGAATTGCTGCGCGCCAAGGGCGACCTGGCCGGCAGCCAGGCGGCCTGGCACCGGGCGGACCTGGCGGTGTACAAGTGGGAAGAGGCGGTCAAGTTCGACACCGAGCGCTACCTTTCGCAATTCGGCAGCTTCCTGGTCAATGACAAGGTGCGGCGCTACGAAGGCTATGACTACGAAAAAGTCATGCTCACCACCCAGATGGCGCTCAACCTGCTGGCGGTCAATGACTTCGACGGCGCCCGCACCGAGATCAAGAAAACCCACGAACGCGAAGCCGTGATCGCCGAGTTGCGGGACAAGGAATACCTCAAGCGCGAAAACGAGGCCGAACGCCAGGGCGTGGCCACGCAGTTCAAGGACCTGCGCGGCTATCCGGTAGAAAGCCTCGACGCGCCGGACGTGGTGGGCCTGAAGAACAGCTACCAGAGTGCGTTCAGCCATTACCTGGCCGGCTTCGTCTACGAAGCCCTGGGCGAAAAAGACCTGGCCGCGCCGGGCTATCGCAAGGCCGCCGAACTGCGCCCCAACACGCCGCTGCTGGAACAGGCCCTGCTCGATCTGGACGCCTCAGCCGTAGCGGCTGACGAAAGCGACGTGCTGATCGTGGTCCAGAGCGGCCTGGCGCCGGCGCGCGACTCGATCCGCCTGCCACTGCCAATCCCCATCGACGGGCATTGGGTGATCACACCGCTGTCGTTTCCGGTGATCAAGCCAGACACCTCGACAGCCACCTTCGCCCAGATCGGTGTCGATGGCCGGCAACAGAACCTCACAGCCCTCAACAGCACCACCGCCATGTCTCGCCGTGCCCTGCGCGACGATATGCCGGGGATCATCCTGCGCACCACCGTGCGCGCCATCAGCCGTGGCGTGACGCAAAAGAACCTGAACCAGACCAACCCAATGGCCGGCCTGGTACTGGGCATCGCCTCCGCTGTCACCGAGGGCGCCGATACCCGCACCTGGCGCACCCTGCCGGACATGACCCAGGTCGCACGCCTGCGCCTCAAGCATGGCGAGCACCAGGTGAGCCTGCCCAATGCCCTGGGCGGCACCCTGGTGACGGTCAAGGCCGAACAACGCCATCAGGTGATCACCTTGCGCGTGGTCGGCAACCAGGTATTCGCCAGCGGCCTGGCGGCCCATGTGGTCGCAAGCAACCCGGCCCAGGCTGTCGCCAGTCTCAAACAACCTTAAGGAGCACGTTATGCGTCATTTTATCCTCGGCGCCCTGGCGCTGGTCTTCCTCGCCGGTTGCGCCACCCCGCCGCCGGAGCCGGGCAGCGCCGCGAGCAAAGTCGTGGTGATGGGCAAGTTCAAGGGCATCGCCGTCGGCGCGATTCGCGTGGCTCGCGAGAACGGCTTCCTGACCACCAAGGTGCAACTGAGCAACATCACCAGCAGCAACCAGATGATGTATTACCGCTTCGCCTGGCTGGGCGCCGATGGCTTCCCGGTGGGCGATGAAGAAACCTGGAAAGTGCTGAACCTCTATGCCAACCAGGCCACCTTCCTGCCGGCCATCGCCAATCTGCCCCAGGCCGCCGATTTCCGCCTTGAAGTGAAAACGCCTTGAGTCTGCCCCCTATTCAGCTTTCGAGAGACTTTCCCATGCTTGCACGCTTTTCGTTCCTCGCCGTAGTCGCCGTCCTGGCCAGCGGTTGCGCCAACACCTCGCCGGTCATCGGCGGCAAAAACATCAGCTACGGCGATACCAAGGCCGTGGAACTGGTGACCAACGAGTTCGGCTCCACCGACTTGCAGATGATCGCCGAAAGCATGACCCGCTCCCTGGCGCAGTCCGGCATTCTCCAGGGCCGCCCGGTGGTGCAGGTGTATGACGTGAAGAACAAGACCAGCGAGTATATCGATACCCGCGAGATCACCACCTCGATCAAGACGCAGTTGATGAAAACCGGCACCGCCCGCTTCGCCAGCGACAACACCGATATGCAAAGCCAGGTTGACCAGCTCAAGCTGCAAAACCAGAGCGGCCTGTACAAGAAATCCACGGTCAGCAAGACCGGCAACATGATTGCCGCCAAGTACCGCCTGGAAGGCTCCATCAGTTCCATCGTCAAGCGCAGCGCCGACTACAAGGACGTGTTCTACAAGTTCAGCCTGCAACTGGTCGACGTCGAAAGCGGCCTGGCCGAATGGATGGACGAAAAAGAAATCCGCAAGACCACGGAGCGCTAAGCCATGCGCCTATGGATCGGCCTGCTCGGCCTGCTGTGCGCCTTTGGCGCCTCGGCGGCCCCCAAGATCGCCGTCACTGACCTGGCGTACGAAGCCCGCGTAGAGGAATACATCCACGCAGTCTCGGCCAGCAACAACTTCCAGGCCAGCGCCTATAACGCCAGCGGCGCCTCCAGCTACAGCGAGTTCGAAAGCCGCAGCAGCTACATCGAACAGGGCGAACTGCGCAAATTCAGCGGCGATATCAAGGGCGAGATTCTCAAGTCGCGCCAATTCCAACTGGTCCAGGGCACGCCCTACACCAGCGAAGCCAAGGGCGATGTGTACGACGTGATCAAGCGGATCAAGGCCGGCCACTTCAAGGGCGCGGACTATGTGCTGTTCGGCACCTTGTCGGACATCGACTTCACCCGGGACATCAACGCCCTGGATCGCACCAGCAGCTATTCGGCAGTGCTGGGGCTGAGCGTGGTGGCGGACTTCAGTCTGATCAACACCCGCACCTATGAAATCACCTCGGCGTTTACCGCCATGGGTGAGGGCCAGGACACCAAGCTGGTGAGCAGTCGTGATGTGCGCGTGAACCTGAACCGGCCACGGGTGGTGAGGGAAGTGTCGAAAGCCTTGGGTGAGGACGTGGCACGCCAGCTACAAGAGCAACTGGGCGGCGGCGATCAAGAGCCCGGCCAGCCGGCATTGCGCAACAACCTGCCAAGGGACGAAGCGCCGAAGATCCTGCGCTGAGCCTCAATGGCTCGGCTAGCACACATCAATGTGGGAGCTGGCTTGCCTGCTCCCACAGTTTTGATTGGGTTTATTCCGTCAGGCGGTGGCGCGGTGCAAGCTGGCCAGGAACGCCGCAGCGCCCACGAACAACCCGGCAAACGTGCGGTTCACGCGCTTCTGCTGCTTGGGCGTGCGCAACAGGCGCAACACTTTCGATGCCAACCCGGTGTAGCCGGCCATTACGATCATATCCACGCCGATCATCGTCGCGCCGAGGATCAGGTACTGGATCAGCAGCGGCGCCTGCGGGTTCACGAACTGCGGCAGTACCGCCAGCATGAAGACCAGGGCCTTGGGGTTGCTGGCGTTCACCAGAAAACCACGGAACATCATCGCCATGGGCTTGCCAATAGGGCGCACGGCAGCGTCATCGGTCATATCCATGGGCAAGGCACGCCATTGCTTGACGGCCAGGTACACGAGGTAGGCCACGCCGAACCATTTGATCGCGTAGAAGGCGGTAGACGATGCCGCAAGCACTGCCCCAAGGCCGCCGGCAACCACAGCAATCTGCATCGCCAAGCCCAGCTGCAGGCCGATGGCGTTCCAGTAACCGCGCACAAAGCCGTATTGCAGGCCACTGGACATCGAAGCGATGGCACCCGCACCGGGAGAGAGACTGATGATCCAACTGGCCAGGAAAAAGGCCAGCCATGTGTCGAGCGCCATTACACACCTCGTAGCAAATTCGTTGTGAGCACTAAGCTAACTCCGAGGGCCGAGGGCTGGCTAGAGAATTTTAAGGCAGGGGGCTGATATCGCTGCCGCGCCAGCGGCGTACCGCGCGCTGGAAGAACAGGCTGTTGGGCACTTGCACCACAGCGCTGTCGGTACCCGCCTCAGCCACTTCGATCAGCGTGGTGTAAAGCAGGTTGATCGCGATCACCCGGCCTTTGACGCCCGGCTTGTCGACGGTATCCACCAACTCGACCACATCACCCAGGCGAAACGGCCCGACGGTGAAAATCAAAATCGCACACAGCAGGTTGGACAACACCGACCACATGGCAAAGAACGCCACGGCCGCCACGGCCACAAAGCCTGACAGTGCGGTCCACAGCACAGTGGCCGAAACCCCCAGGCGTTCGAGGACAAAGATCAGCGCACTGCCCATGATCAGCCAGCGCAGACCACCACGCAGCGGCATCAGCAGTTGCGGCGGGAACGGGTAGCGCTCGCCCAGGCGCGTCAGGCCCTTGGCGACAAAACGCTGGGTCAGGTAGCCCGCCAGCAGGATCAACAGGATTTGCACGCCAACCCAGATCGGTTCGATCCATTGCGCCGGCAGTGGCAGTTGCAAGGCTTCCATCAGGACAGCGCCTCCAGCTCCGCTTGCAGACCTTCCAGCAATTCGAGGGCTTCCATCCAGGTTTCCTCCAGTTGCCCTTCGCGCACCTTGAGCTTGGCCTGTTCGGCCAGCAGGTCGCGCAGTTCATCCTTGCGTGCCGCTTCGTACACGGCGCTGTCACCGAGGCTGGCCTCGATCTTGGCCAGGCGCTCGTGGACTTTGCCCAACTCGGCTTCCAGTTTGTCGGCTTCACGCTTGTGCGGCGCCAGTTGCTGACGCAGCGCAGCAGCGGCCTGGCGCTGGGCTTTCTTGTCGGTCTTGTCCGGGTTGACCGGGGTGTTGCTGACTGGCGCGTTACGCAGGCGATACTCGGTCAACCAACGGGCGTAGTCGTCCAGGTCACCATCGAACTCTTCGACTTTGCCATCGGCCACCAGCAGGAAGTTATCAGTGGTGCTCTTGAGCAAGTGGCGGTCGTGAGACACCACCAGTACCGCACCACTGAATTCCTGCAGGGCCATGGTCAGCGCCAGGCGCATTTCCAGGTCCAGGTGGTTGGTCGGTTCGTCGAGCAGCAGCAGGTTCGGCCGGTCCCAGGCGATCAGCGCCAGGGCCAGGCGGGCCTTTTCGCCGCCGGAGAAATTCAGCACCGGCTCGTCGATGCGCGCGCCACGGAAGTCGAAACCACCGAGGAAGTCGCGCAGGGTCTGCTCGCGCTCGGTCGGCGCCAGGCGCTGCAAATGCAACAGCGGGCTGGCCTTGGCGTCGAGGGAGTCCAACTGATGCTGGGCGAAGTAGCCCACCACCAGGTTCTCGCCACGGGTCAGGCGGCCGGCCAGGGGTTGCAGCTCACCGGAAAGATTTTTGATCAGCGTCGACTTGCCCGCGCCGTTAGGCCCGAGCAAACCAATGCGCGCACCCGGGGTGAGCTGCAGCTTGACCTTCTCCAGGATGGTTTTGTCGCCATAACCCAGGCGTGCATCCGAGAGGTCGAGCAAGGGGCTGGAGATTTTCACCGATTCGCGGAACACGAAGTCGAACGGCGAATCGACGTGGGCCGCCGACAGTTCTTCCATGCGCTCCAGGGCCTTGATCCGGCTCTGGGCCTGGCGGGCCTTGGTGGCCTGGGCCTTGAACCGGGCGATATAACTTTCCATGTGCGCCCGCTGCGCCTGCTGCTTCTCGAAGGCCTGTTGTTGCTGGGCCAGGCGTTCGGCACGGGCACGCTCGAATGCCGAGTAACCACCGCGATAGAGGGTGATTTTTTTCTGTTCGACATGGGCGATGTTATCGACCACGGCGTCGAGGAAGTCCCGGTCGTGGGAAATCAGCAGCAAGGTGCCTTGGTAGTTCTTGAGAAAATCTTCCAGCCACAGGATCGCATCGAGGTCCAAGTGGTTGGTCGGTTCGTCGAGCAGCAACAGGTCCGACGGGCACATCAGGGCCTGGGCCAGGTTCAGGCGCATGCGCCAGCCACCGGAGAAGTCGGCGACCGGGCGATCCATCTGTTCATTGGTGAACCCGAGGCCGGCGAGCATCTTGCGCGCGCGGGCGTCGGCGGTGTAGCCGTCGGCACTGTCGAGTTCCGAGTGCAGGCGAGCCTGAGCGGCACCGTCCTGGGCTTTCTCGGCCTCGGCCAAGTCGTGTTGCACCTGGCGCAGGCGCAGGTCGCCATCGAGCACGTAGTCGATCGCGATGCGGTCCAGGGTGTCGATCTCCTGGCGCATATGAGCGATACGCCAGTCGGCTGGCAGCAGGCAGTCCCCGGAATCCGGGGTCAGCTCACCGAGCAACAGGGCGAACAACGTGGATTTGCCGGCGCCATTGGCACCGATCAGGCCGGCTTTGTGACCGGCGTGCAGGGTCAGCTCGGCGTCTTCAAGAAGACGTTGCGGGCCACGCTGTAATGTTAGGCTTTGAAGTCGGATCATAATGGCGGCGGAGTCTACCAGCTTCGTTGGCCGCTGGCTTGGGTGTGAATATGTGCGCTGACCTGTGGAGCTTTGCTCTTTCGACCTACGCCCGTGCGGGCGTGGAAGACACGTGCCTGCGCTTGCAGGAACAAGGGACGGATGTGTGCCTGTTGTTGTGTGGGCTGTGGCTGGAGCAACGCGGGGCCGTACCTGAGCCTGAACGTGTGCGGGCGCTGCGAACAATTGCCGAGCCCTGGCAGGTAACCGTAGTGGAGCCCTTGCGCAAGGTACGCAAGCAATGGCGCGCTATGGCGCAGCAGGATGCCGGGCTGGGAGCGTTGCGCGAGCAGGTCAAGGCCCTGGAACTGGAAGCCGAACGGCAGTTGCTGTTACGTCTGGAGGCGTTGGCACAGGCTTGGCCAACGGGAGGAAGCGCCACGGATCAGAAATGGCTTGAAGGACTGGCGACCGAGGCCGCCAACCTCGACCACGGCGCGCTGCATCAACTGCGCGCCGCGGCCACCGGCACTTAGGAAGCGCTGGTTGGGGTGGTGCCTGGTGCTACCGGGGCAGACGTGCTGCTGGCCGGTGCAGTTGTAGCGGCTGGAGCGGCAGGGGTCGCTGGTTTGGCAGCAGCTGGCGCTGGCGCTGGTTTGGCGGCTGGTTTCGCAGCAACAGGTTTGGCAGCTGGCTTGGCAGCAGCAGGTTTGGCAGCCGGCTTGGCGGCTGGTTTCGCGACAGCAGCTTTAGCAACTGGCTTGGCGGCTGGTTTCGCGGCAGCAGCTTTAGCAACTGGCTTGGCGGCTGGTTTCGCGGCAGCAGCTTTAGCAACTGGCTTGGCGGCTGGTTTCGCAGCAGCAGTTTTAGCAGCAGGCTTGGCGGCTGGTTTCGCGGCAGCGGTTTTAGCAGCGGGCTTGGCGGCTGGTTTTGCGGCAGCAGTTTTAGCAGCGGGCTTGGCGGCTGGTTTTGCGGCAGCGGTTTTAGCAGCGGGCTTGGCGGCTGGTTTCGCGGCAGCCGTTTTAGCAACTGGCTTGGCGGCTGGTTTTGCGGCAGCAGTTTTAGCAACTGGCTTGGCGGCTGGTTTCGCAGCAGCGGTTTTAGCAGCTGGCTTGGCGGCTGGTTTTGCGGCAGCAGTTTTAGCAACTGGCTTGGCGGCTGGTTTCGCAGCAGCGGTTTTAGCAGTTGGCTTGGCGGCTGGTTTCGCAGCAGCGGTTTTAGCAGCTGGCTTGGCGGCTGGTTTCACAGGCGCTTTTTTAGCAGCAGGCTTGGCCGCAACTTTAGCCGGTGCCTTGGCAGCAACTGCCTTGGCCGGTGTACGAGTGCTCAACACTTTAGCCACCGCTTCTTTCACGCGACCAACGCCCTGCGCCAGTTTCAGGCTCTCTTGGGCATCGCGCTTGAGTTGAAGGATGTAGGTGCGGGTTTCGGATTGACGATCCTTGAGGGCATCGAGCAAGTCCTCAAGTTCTTTTACGGCGCCCTTGGCTTTGGTTTGTGCCTTGGCTTTGCCGGCGGTCGCGGCATCTTGCAGTTTGGTGCGGGATTTATGCAGTTTTTCCTGAGCCTTGCCGCGTTGCTTTTCCAGCTTGGCGAGCAATTTCTCTGCATCAGCCAAGGCTTGTGAGCAAGCGCTTTCCAAATGTTCGAGCAGGCTGCCCGAGAGTTGTTGGAGCAAGTGCAACGGGGTATTAACAGGCTTCTGTTTGGCCGACATGGTTTACCTCCTGGCTGACGTGGGTGCGGCTCATACTAGCCCTCTGCTCTTACCGCCGCTAGGGCATGTTGACAGTATCGAATGCGTTGCGTTGCACCGCACAGAAATTCTTATCGATATAACGAAAAACCACTCCGTTATTTACCCCTCCACACTGGCATAATCCACCGCACTTTCGGCTGGAGAATACCCATGTCGCGTTACCTTTTTTTCATCCTGGGTTTGTCGCTTTCAGTGGCCAACGCGAGTGAGCCGGCGGCGTCCAAAGACAGCCACGACCTGGCCTACAGCCTGGGCGCCAGCCTGGGTGAACGCCTGCGCCAGGAAGTTCCCGACCTGCAGATACAGGCCTTGCTCGACGGCCTCAAACAAGCCTATCAAGGCAAGCCCCTGGCACTGGATGACGCACGCATCGAACAGATTCTGGCCCAGCACGAAGCGCAGGCAAGCATCGAGTCACAGGTGCCGCAAAGCGAAAAGGCACTGGCCGCCGAACAGAAATTTCTCAGCACGGAAAAAGCCAAGTCCGGCGTGCGTGAATTGGCTGACGGCATCCTGCTCACCGAACTGACTCCCGGCAGCGGGAAAAAACCGGGCGCCAATGACCGTGTGCAAGTGAAGTATGTTGGACGATTGCCCGATGGGACGATTTTCGATCAGAGCACGCAGCCCCAATGGTTTCGCCTGGACAGCGTGATCAGCGGCTGGCAAAGCGCGCTGCAACAGATGCCGGTAGGCGCAAAATGGCGCCTGGTGATTCCTTCTGCACAGGCCTATGGCGCAGACGGTGCGGGCCAGTTGATCGCACCTTACACACCACTGGTTTTCGAGATTGAGTTGCTCGCCACAGGTGCCTGAACCCAACGAAAAACGGTGCGCCATGCGCACCGTTTTATGTCTTGCCGCCGGGGCTCAAGCCTGGGTTGCAGGCTCTTCCTTGTGGGCGTTGTGCAGCACTTCGATCAGGCAGTCTTCCAGCTCGAAACGCTCATGGAGCAGGCCGCCAAGCTCTTTGAATTTCGCGGCAACGCACTCGCCCTTGTCACAGAGGTCGTTGAAGGCGAGGAGCTTTTCGGTGATGACATCAATGCGCGGGTAAATGGTCTCGGCCAATTCCAGGCCACGTTGGTCATCGAAAGCCTCGGCCTCCTTGGTCAGTTGCTCATAGACCCCGAAGTGCCCTGCCGAAACGTAATCCACCAGCACTCCACAGAATTCCTGCAAAGGCCCACGGTTCTCAGCCAACGCCTCAGGCTTCTCGCCAAGCGCATCAAAGGAGCGGACCAGTTCGTGACGTGCCTTCAACCAGCTATCGATCAGCTTGTGCACACCACCCCAGCGTTCCTGAGCATTCTGACAACTTTCCAACATGATGATCTCTTCCCTTATGGGCGGTGCCGCTTTTGCCCGCGCAACACTTCGAGGATAAAGCGGCAACCGGACAACGCCGCATCGAACAAACTGTTTCAATAACGCGTGCGGGCCAGATTATGCCCGCATGACTATGGCTTCAAGGTACGCAGACCAGAAAGTTCATACAAGTGTTTAATCCCTTCCTACGCCCCAACACACCCAATCAGTGCTTCACGAACCGCAAACCCTGACCGGACAACAAGCGGGAAAACTGCGTTGCCCCCAGTATCAGCATGGCCACGAAGAACAGCAGGCTCCATTCCGGAATGCTCAGGTCGAACAACGTCCAGTTGATTTCCACACAGTCGACGGTGCCCTTGAATGCCAATTGCAGAGCTTGCCCCAGCGACAGGTTATCGATCATGTACTCCAGGCTTGGCCAGCAGTTGGGCATCTGGTCAGGGGGGATGTTCTGCAATAACACCTGGCGCACCGCCGTCACTGCACCGAGCAACGCACACCCCGTGCTCGCCGCCCAATACAGGTAAATGCCTACACGCCTGGGGCCATGGATCGCTGCTATCAGGTTGATCAGCGTGAACACCGCCAACAGGCTGCGCTGGATCAGGCACAGGAAACAAGGTCGCAAAAGAGCCCCGTATTCCAGATAAAAAGACGCGCCCAACGTCAACACACCGGCCATGAACGCCAGGAAGAACAAGGAGCGTGAGGGGGCCAAAGACATTGTTTATCCGCAACGCAAGAGATAGGTAGTTACGGTAGAGGAAAGACCTTACCCCTTTCAATACGCGCTGGAGCAGACGCTTCCGCGAGATTGCAGGGATATCCCGTCAGAGGGCAGGTAACTTTACGCGGTGCCGTGTGGGAAACCACCTCAAGCCCCTGAAGCCCGCAAAACCGAAGGATTTTGAAGAGTTGGTTGCCAGATGCTTCTGAGCCAACCCTTCAAAATATCCTACGTTAAACCCGGGCAGGCACCGGTAGCGGTGAAGCCAGCAGGCGACTGTCCAACAGACCCAGGCCCTCCTGGAACAGTTGATTACTGCGCTCGGTATCACCCAACTGCGCCAGCAACCGCGCCAACTCGGCACAGGCCTCGGGGTTGCGTTGCACCTGCAGGCTGCTTTCCAGATAGTCCCGCGCCTTGCCCCACAAACTGTTTTGCAGGCAGAGCCGACCCAGCGTCAGCAACAGGCTGGCATCCCCCGGATGGTCCTTGAGCCAGCCTTCGGCGAATTTCAACTGGCGGGCCGGATCCCCACCGCGCAGCAGGCCATACAAGCGGATCAGGTGACTGTCGTAACCGCGCTTGATCGCGCCACGCAAAGCCTCCTCGGCCTTGGTATCGGCGCCCAGTTGACGCAATTGTTCGGCATAAGCCAGCACCAGTTGCGGCTCCTGGCGCTGGGCCGAGGTCAATTGCTGCCAGGCCCGCTCAAGGGATTGCAGGCCGGCTTCACCGTGCTCTTCGCGCTGGACGGCCAGGCTCAGGTTTTCACCCCAGGCCCGGCGCTCCAGATCCGCCAGCTCGGTGGCGGGCAGTACTTTATCCTTGCGCAGTTCCGGCAATAACCGGATCACCGAGGACCAGTCACCCCGCTGCTGGTGCAAGCGCTGGAGCTGACGCAACACCTGGGCGTTGTGCGGATGGCGCTCATGCATGGCCTGTAGCGTCACCAGGGCGGCATCCGTGTCGCCACGGTCCATCTGCAACTGTGCATGGCTCAAAGCAATGGCCAACTCGGCCTGGGGCTGACGCTCCAGGGCACGCTCCAGCAAGCTGTCAGACTCTTCATAACGCCCCTGCTCGTTGGCTGCCCGGGCCGCACCAAGGTAATACAGCAAGGGTTGGCGCTCAGCTTGCGCAGCACGGTGCAAATGCCGCTCCGCACTGGCCCAACGCCCTTCCGCCAGGTCCATCTGACCCTGTTCGATAGCCACCTGCACCCGCCGGCTACGGTTGCGCCGCGACCAGGGATTGACCACGCCACCGGAGGTCGTCACCAGGCCCAGCAGCACCCGCAGCAGGTAGATCGCCAGACCGACGACAAACACCGCCACCAGGGTCGACCACAGGCCAGACTCGTAATGCAGCACATGGGGATAGCTGATCAGCACATAGCCGGTGTGTTTCGAGATGCCCACCGCCAGCGCCAGGGCGAGCGCAATCGCCAGCACGAGGATCACATAGAAACGCTTCATCGGCGTTACTCCTGGGTCGCCGGCTTACCGGCGGAAGCCTTGGCTTCGTCGGCAGACAGATGGCGGCGTTCAAGGTAAGCCTGCACCGCAGACAAACTCGCGGCGAGGTCCGGGGTCACCACCGAGACGGCCTTGGGCTCAAGCTCGGTGATGCGCGCCAGCATGGCCTGGCTTTGCGGGTTGTCCTGGTTGAAGTTGCCCTGCAACACACTGCGGGCCTCGCCCAATGCGCGGGCGTACACCGCTGGCTCGCCATTGAGCGCAGCCCATTGGGCTTGCTCAAGCGCCAGGCTCAGGGCCAGTCGCACCTGGTTCAGGCCTTGGCCTGCCAGCAGCGGACGGATGTTGTCGTCGGGGTTGAAATCGATGCGGAAGTAGCGGGAAATCTGCTCCCACCATTGGCTCCAGCGACTGTCCGTATCGGTAGTCGGGCGGCCCTGTGCGGTTTCTTGAAGCTGGAACTCCGGGGAAACGGCTGCCAACTGCACCACCTGGTCACGCAAGGCAGCCAACTGCAAGTACAGCCCGGTACGATCCGGCTGCTCGACACTGCGCAACGCCACCAGGCTCTTGGCCAACTGCTCACGGGCGGCGTAGGAGCCGGGGTCGCTCTGCTCACGCAGGATCTCATCGGCGCCCTGCACCAGCGCCTGGGCACTGTTGATGTCCTGCAGCGCTGACAGGCGCAGGCTGGCCAGACGCAACAAGTGCTCGGCCTCAGCCAGGCGCCAATCCTTGCGGCTGGCGCCCAGGACGGTTTCCAAACGCTGGTTCAGGCGTTGCTGGTCGCCCTGCAACTGCGCCACCAACCGACGGCGCTCCTCCAACTCATCAGCGCCCGGCAATTGTGCCAGGCGTGCGGCCAACTGCTGTTGTGCCTGCTTGATGCCCTGGGCTTGTTCGTCCAGGGTCTGTACCTGGCCAAACTGCTGCTGGCTGCTGGCTTGCAGGGCCCGGACCTGCCAGATCCCCCAGCCGCCGGCCGCAACACCTGCGGCACCGAGCAACAAGGCGAGGACCGCCAGGCCGTTACCACGGCGAGGCGCAGTGACCGGGGTCTCAACAGGCGCATCAAGCGCAGGCTGAGCTTCATCTTTAGGCAAGGCTGTTTCGCTCACGTGTCCATCCTTTGCGTTATTAGAGAGTGGGAACGGGCTGGCTCCGTAACGCCACTAGCAAAGCCGCGGCACTGGCACCGCGACAATCCACAACTGTTTCCGCGCCCGCCGCCCGCGCCATTTCGGCGACGCGTGGACTGGGCACGAACAACGGCAACTGTGCCACGCGTGGCCAATCGGCGCCGGCGAGCGCTTGCAGATGTAAAAAACCCTGCCCACTGCTGACCACCACGCCGTTCAAGCGTTCCACTTCAATGCGCTGCATCAGCACACCGGTGTCGTAGGCCGGAAGAAAACGACGATACAACTCCAGATAATCGACACTAGCACCTTGGCCGCGTAAACGCTCAGCCAGCAACTCGCGCCCACCCTGCCCGCGCAGGATCAAGACACGGGCAGCGTCGACAGCGACAGCCTCGCGCAACCTGGGCAAAGCAAGCAAGGCCTCGCTGTCATCCCCAAGCTCGGGGTAACTCACGTCCAGGCCATGCTCGGCCAGGACCTGGGCTGTTGCCGCACCGACGCTGAACCACGGCAAGCTCGGCACCGCTGGCGCGTATCGGTCGAGCAATTGCAGCGCCAGGCGCGCGGCCGGCTTGCTCACGACGATCACTGCGCAATAGCGATCCAGGTCCTGGAAAACCACCGAGTGTTCGCCAGCAAAGGGCAAGGCTTCGGTTTCCAGCAACGCCAGGCTGCTGCTGAAGATACCGGCATCAGACAGCGACACCGCCAGGGCTGCCGATTCCTCCGCAGGCCGTGTCAGCAGCACACGCCAGCCGGTCACTGCGGACCGGCCTCGCCATAGACTTTTTGCAGAATGGCACCGGCGCCTTTTGCCAGGAGTTCTTCGGCCACCTGGACACCCAGGTTCGCGGCGTCGGCTTGTGGCCCGCGGATTTCGGCAGTGAGCAGCAAGCCGCCGTCGGGGTCGCCCACCAGGCCGCGCAGCCAGAGGTTATCGCCCTCAAGCACCGCGTAACAGGCGATCGGCACCTGGCAACCACCGTTGAGGTGTTTGTTCAAGGCACGCTCGGCGGTGACGCGAATTTCGGTTTGCTGGTGATCCAGAGGCTTGAGCAGCGCCTGGATTTCGCGGTCAGCGGTGCGGCATTCGATACCGACGGCACCCTGGCCACCCGCAGGCAGGCTGTCCTCGACACTGATGGCCGAGGTGATGCGATCCTCAAAACCCAGGCGGATCAGGCCGGCTGCAGCCAGGATGATCGCGTCGTACTCGCCGGCATCCAGCTTGGCCAGGCGAGTGTTGACGTTGCCCCGCAGGAAACGGATTTGCAGGTCTGGGCGGCGGGTCAGCAGTTGCGCCTGGCGACGCAGGCTGGAGGTGCCGACGATGCTGCCCAGCGGCAGCTCATCCAGGGAGGCGTAGGTATTGGACACGAAGGCATCACGCGGGTCTTCACGCTCGCAGATGCAATACAGGCCCAGGCCCTCAGGAAAATCCATCGGCACGTCTTTCATCGAGTGCACGGCGATGTCGGCTTCATTCTCCAACAGGGCGGTTTCCAGCTCCTTGACGAACAGGCCCTTGCCACCGATTTTCGACAGCGGCGAGTCGAGCAGCTTGTCGCCGCGACTGACCATGGGTACCAGGGACACCGTGAGGCCCGGATGGGCCTGCTCAAGGCGGGCTTTGACGTATTCGGCCTGCCACAAGGCCAGGGCGCTTTTACGGGTGGCGATGCGGATTTCGCGAGAGGACATGGATCAATCCGTACTGAATAGATACGGCAGATAATAACAGCTCAGGCACAAGCGCCTTGATTTGAATCAGCAAGTGCGGGGCCTCCCTGGCCGCATCGCACCGGGATATGGGACATGAACATCGCCGCAACCCTTGGGCTAAAGCTGCTGCATCATCTTGCGCACACCTGCGACATGGCGCCGGCTGACGATCAACGCGTCGCCGTTAAGCCCTTTGAGGAATAACTGGAAATGCCCCAGGGGCGTGCGCTGCAGGCGCTCGATGCGCTCGCGGGCCACCAGCGCATTGCGGTGGATACGCACGAAGCGCTCGCCGAATTCATCTTCCAGGGCCTTGAGCGGCTCATCGAGCAGCACTTCACCGTGCTCGTGACGCAAGGTCACGTACTTGTGATCGGCAATAAAATAAACCACCTGATCCACAGGAATCAGCTCAATGCCCTTGCGGGTCCTGGCGCTGATGTGGCTGCGCGGGCCGTTGCCACTTTGCGCTGCGGGCTGGGTCAGGGCGGCAAGCTGGACGCGATTGGGTCGCTCCGCCTTCTTCAAGGCCTTGAGCACTGCATCGGCAGAGACCGGTTTGACCAGGAAGCTGACACCACTGGCCGCCAGGGCATCCGAGGAAAATTCCTCCTCGGTGGCGCACAACACCAGTGCTGGCGGCGACTCGCGCTCGCTCAACCGGGCGGCTACCTGCAAGCCATCGAGGCCCGGCATGCGGATATCGAGGAGCACGACATCCGGCTTCAAGCTTTCGATCAAGGTCAAGGCCTCGTCGCCACTTGCGGCGCTCGGCTCTAGGGCAGTGTATCCCTCAAGCTCACTGACCATACGGTTCAGTCGCTCGCGGGCTTGGGGTTCGTCATCAACGATCAGGACATTCATATTGCGCTGGATTCCTGCGTGAGTCTCGCACAAGGATAGCGTAGACAGGTGCGGTGACTTCCGTCACGGCGATCCACGCTAAGACTAGCGGGAGCGGCAAAAAGTGCCCCGAGAGCGGCACCAATATTTACCCGGACCTGCTCAATACCGCCAGAAGCCCGATACCGCAGGGCATCGTCATAGGGTTTGCTGATACACAATATGAACACCCCCTCTACTTTATGGTTAGCCTGGAGTTCGACTTCACCACCCGGCAATGGTGCACTGCACCCCTGTCAGTGGAACTGTAGACGCTCATGAAGACGATATAGCTCAATCGTCAAATATCGTTTCAATAAACACCCCATGTTTACCTCAGGAATCGCCCGCGTTAAAGCCCTTGTGCGATCCTGCCTCCAGTCTCATCCCGGACGCGGTCGACGGCAAGGCACTTTGCCATCCATCAAACAAATAAAAATGCCGATGCGGCGTATCAACGCCTCCACGGGCAACCCTGTTATTATCGACGGCACACTTTCATGCCCTCTTTTAAGCAGATCACGAGCGAATCCATGAGCACCGACAAGACCAACCAGTCCTGGGGCGGCCGCTTCAGTGAGCCCGTCGACGCCTTCGTCGCGCGCTTCACCGCCTCCGTCACCTTCGACCAGCGCCTCTATCGCCACGACATCATGGGCTCTATCGCCCACGCCACCATGCTGGCCAAGGTCGGCGTGCTGACCGATGCCGAGCGCGACAGCATCATCGATGGCCTGACCACCATCCGTGGCGAAATCGAGGCTGGCACCTTCGACTGGCGCGTGGACCTTGAAGATGTGCACATGAACATCGAAGCCCGCCTGACTGACCGTATCGGCGTGACGGGCAAGAAGCTGCACACCGGACGTAGCCGCAACGACCAGGTGGCCACCGATATCCGCCTGTGGCTGCGCGATGAAATCGACCTGATCCTGGGCGAAATCACCCGCCTGCAAAAAGGCCTGCTGGAACAGGCCGAACGTGAATCGGACACCATCATGCCCGGTTTCACCCACCTGCAGACCGCACAGCCCGTGACTTTCGGCCACCACCTGCTGGCCTGGTTCGAAATGCTCAGCCGCGACTACGAGCGCCTGGTCGATTGCCGCAAACGCGCCAACCGCATGCCGCTGGGCAGCGCCGCGCTGGCGGGCACCACCTACCCGATCGACCGCGAATACACCGCGCAACTGCTGGGTTTTGACGCAGTAGGCGGCAACTCCCTGGACGGCGTGTCGGATCGTGACTTCGCCATTGAGTTCTGCGCCGCGGCCAGCATCGCGATGATGCACTTGTCGCGGTTCTCCGAAGAACTGGTGCTGTGGACCAGCGCGCAGTTCCAGTTCATCGACCTGCCGGATCGTTTCTGCACCGGCAGCTCGATCATGCCGCAAAAGAAAAACCCTGACGTGCCAGAGCTGGTTCGTGGCAAGAGCGGCCGTGTTTTCGGTGCCTTGATGGGCCTGCTGACCCTGATGAAGGGCCAGCCCCTGGCCTACAACAAGGACAACCAGGAAGACAAGGAACCGCTGTTCGACGCCGCCGACACCCTGCGCGACTCGCTGCGCGCGTTTGCCGACATGATCCCGGCGATCAAGCCCAAGCACGCGATCATGCGTGAAGCGGCCCTGCGCGGTTTCTCCACCGCCACTGACCTTGCGGACTACCTGGTGCGCCGTGGCCTGCCGTTCCGTGACTGCCATGAAATCGTTGGCCATGCTGTGAAATACGGCGTGGACACCGGCAAGGATCTGGCGGAAATGAGCCTGGAAGAGCTGCGTAAGTTCAGCGACCAGATCGAGCAGGACGTGTTCGCGGTGCTGACCCTGGAAGGTTCGGTGAATGCCCGCAACCACATCGGCGGCACCGCACCGGCCCAGGTCAAGGCCGCCGCTGCGCGCGGCCAGGCACTGCTCGCCAGCCGCTAACAACTGGCAGTCCAAAATGTGGGAGCGGGCTTGCTCGCGAAGGCGGCGGATCAGTCAATTTATATACCGACTGCCACAACGCTATCGCGAGCAAGCCCGCTCCCACCGTTATTACTTCTTCGCCGCGATCATCGCCATGAAGGCTGGCATCGCCGCCTCCTTGTCCGCCGCCACTCGCTGGGCGTTAGGCATGTCTTGCAGCTTCTTCAGCAAGGCCTTGGCCTGCGGAAACTCAGCCAACAGATCCAGGCCAAACAGCTTCCCACCGACCGCACACGCCAAGTCCACGCTGTACAGGAAGTACAAGTCGGCCAACGTAAGACTCTCCCCCGCCACATACGGCGCAAACTTGCCGTGGCGCCCCAGCGACGCAATCCCCAGCAGCAGCTCGGCCCTGGACTTGTCCTTGATCGCTTCTGGCACCGACATGCCAAAGAACGCCTCGGCATAACACGCGCGGGCTGGCAGTTCGATGTACAACTCGATTTCCCTGCACAACGCCAACACCTGGGCACGCTGGAACGCATCGCCAGGCAGCAGGGCCGGGCCCGACTGTGTCTGTTCGAGGTATTCGAGAATCACGCTGGTTTCGTTGATGAAGCCTTTTTCGACCTTCAGCACCGGCACCTTGCCGCGCGGGCTCACCGCCAGGGCTTCGGGGGTTTGCCCGGCATAAAACGGCACTTCCTCGAAGGGCAAGCCCTTTTCCAGGAGCGCCAGCTTGACCATGTTGTAGTAGTTACTGACCGAAAATCCGTAGAGCTTGAGCATCACAAAGCCTCCAGGCCGTGCAGGGGGTTGGCTGGGTAGGTTATAGATCGTGATGAGCCACCTGACCAGCAGCATCACCTGGCTGAATGGGGGTAAACTGGCGCCCTTTCCTGACAGGAGGCTGCCATGAGCGAGCCAACCGATATCGACAACGACGAAGAAGAGTTCGCCGAGTCCACCCTGACCCAAGCGATCGAAAACCAAATCGAAAGCGACAACCCGCCTGCGGCCAAGGCCACGTTCAACAAGCTGACCCTGGTGGGCTACGAGCGCGAAGACATCCTGAACCTGATGGCCCACGTGCTGGCCGTCGAAATCGACGCGATGCTGGAAGAAGACCGCCCGTTCAATACCGATTGGTATGAAACGGCGCTGCGCGCACTGCCAGAGCTGCCGCCCGAAAACCAGTGACCCTGCCCTTGTAGGAGCGAGCTTGTTCGCGAAAAACCTGAGCGCGCTGCGGTTACTCAACTGCCCCGCGTCAACGTTAGCGCTTTTCGCGAGCAAGCTCGCGCCTACACACTGGACAGTTCGCTCAAGTACGTTCACCTTAGGCTCTGCTAGCGTCTGACAATTCCTAGAACGTCTGGAGTCCTTATGTCGTATACCCCTGAGTTGGTTGCCGAACTGGAAATCCTTGTACTTTTCCCCCTGGATAGCACTCATGAAGGTCTGAAAGTCCACCAGACCGCCGCTCCAACTGCCATTGCTGCTGCCAAGCGCCTGTTCGAGAAAAAACTGATCGACCAGCCAGATGGCGGCTACCTGACCAGCCTGGGTCGCGACGCCGCAGAACAAGCCCAGACCTTGCTGACGATTCTGACCACCGCGACCACCAAAGAAGCCGCTTGATACCTCGTATCGCCCACGGGATCCTCTGTTCATGGATTCCGCGGGCACTCCTGCGCCCGCGATAAAATTCTGACGTCAAAAACAGATTCCTCTTAAACCTCCTACGATTCTGTCTGTAAACTCCTACACGGCTGCCCACGCCGGGCCCTGCGAGCCATTGAGTTCGACATGACCAGTACCCATGAAATCCGCCCTGACTTGGATGAAGGCATTGACCGCAAGGTACTGGCCCAACTGCGCGCGCGTTTCCTGACCCTCAACGCAGGCCGCATGGCCCGTGCCGTCGAAGGACTGACCCCGCGCCAGCAAAGCGTGCTGGCGCTGCTGCCGTTGTTTTTCCACGTCAATCACCCGCTGCTGCCGGGTTATGTCTCGGGCAGTACCCCGGCCGGGCTGTCGAATTTTGAACCGGACGCCCAGGTCCTGGCCGAAGCCCAACGCCTGACCCGCTCGTTTTCCTACAAGCCACGCCACGGCAACTCGCCAACCCCGATCCACGGTCTGTTTCTGATGGGCAGCCTCGGCACACTGGCCCAAGCCGACCAGAGCGATATGGACGTCTGGGTCTGCCACGCCGAAGACCTGGACGAGGTCGAACTGGGCGAATTGCGCAAGAAATGCCAGTTGCTGGAGACCTGGGCCCTGAGCATGGGGGCCGAGGCGCACTTTTTCCTGATCGAACCCAAGCGTTTTGTACAGGGTGGTCGCGATACCCAGCTCAGTTCGGATGACTGCGGTACCAGCCAGCACTATCTATTGCTGGACGAGTTTTACCGCACCGCAATCTGGCTGGCCGGACGCACGCCGATCTGGTGGCTGGTACCGGTCTACGAAGAAGCGCGCTATGCCGAATTTACCCACGCGCTGGTTTCCAAACGTTTTATCCGCGCCGACGAAACCCTCGACCTCGGACATCTGGCTCATATTCCACCAGGAGAATTCATCGGCGCCGGTTTGTGGCAACTGTTCAAGGGCATCGAGTCGCCCTATAAGTCCGTGCTCAAGCTGTTGCTGACCGAGGTGTATGCCAGCGAGCACCCCAAGGTGCAGTGCCTGAGCCTGCGCTTCAAACGGGCGGTGTTCGCCAACCAACTGGATCTGGATGAGCTGGACCCGTACATCGTGGTCTATCGGCGTATCGAGGAATACCTGCTGGGCCGCAACGAGCCCGAGCGCCTGGAACTGGTGCGGCGCAGCCTGTACCTGAAGGTCAACCGCAAGCTCACCACCGGCCAGCGCACCACCGGGTGGCAACGTGCGCTGCTGGAGCGTCTGGCCAATGAATGGGGCTGGGACCCGCGACAACTGGCCCTGCTCGATAGCCGCAGCCAGTGGAAAGTGCGCCAGGTGGCGTCCGAGCGCCGCGCGCTGGTCAACGAGCTCAATTACAGCTATCGCTTCCTGACCCAGTTCGCCCGCACCGAGCAGACCGTCAGCCTGATCAACAAACGCGACCTCAATGTGCTGGGCCGGCGCCTGTACGCCGCCTTTGAACGCAAGGCCGGCAAAGTCGAGTTCATCAACCCAGGGATTGCCCCGGACCTGGCCGAAGACACCCTCACCCTGGTCCACTCGCCCAACCGCAAGGAGCCGGGCCAGTCCCATTGGGGCCTGTACAACGGCAGCCTGACCGCACTGGAATGGGAACACTTTGCCCCGATCAAGCGCAGCCGGGACCTGCTGGAGATGCTCACCTGGTGCCATCGCAACGGTGTGATCGACAGCAGCACCCGCCTGGCCTTGCACCCAGGCACCAGCGACTTGAGCGAGTTCGAGCTGTTCAACCTGCTGGGCAGCCTGCAACAGACCGTCGCCCTGCCCCTGGCCACAGTCGATGAGGAGCGCTTGCTGCGCACAGCGATACCCGATGAAGTGCTGTTGCTGGTCAACGTCGGTGTCGACCCGCTCAAGCACCACCGCGATTTGAATATCCTGATGACCACCGAGCGCACCGACTCGTTGAGTTACGCCGGCGTCAGGGAAAACCTGGTGCTGACCCTGGATCAGGTGACGCTCAACAGCTGGAACGAGGTGATGGTCAGCCGCTACGACGGGCCCCACGCCCTGCTCGACTGCCTGCGCGACTATCTGAACCAGTTGCCGCGCAACCAACTGCCACGGCTGCGGGTGCGCTGTTTCTGCCACAACCGGGCACAGTTCATTGCCCAGCGTGTGGAAGAGATTTTCGATACCGCGCAAAACCTGATGCTCAGCCAGCTCAACCACCGCTACCTGATCCAGGTGCAACAGCATTATCACGTCATGGAACTGGCCCCAGGGCAAGCCACTCATGTGCCACTGGCCAGCCAGCAGGCGCTGGTGGATTACCTCAGCGAAGAATTGGCCAGCTACAGCCCGCTGCACCTGGATGCCATGGCCCTCGAAGACCACGACCTGGCAGCCTTGCTGCCCATGGGCCAGGCCGATTGTGTGCAAGTGTTTTATCGCATCAACGAGGGCTTCGCCGAGCTGTACGTGCTCGACGAGTTCAATGCGCTCTGGCAACAACGCCTGCCGTTTCACGATGAACAGAGCCTGTTGGTGCCATTGCAACGTTTCCTGCAATCGGTCATTTATCGGCGTGACGCGCTGTCACCGCTGGACCCGCAGCAGCCACTGGGGGCTGTGCAGGTGCTGTATTACCAACTGTCATCGGCAGGCGGCCGCGCCCGGCGGGTCGAGCCACGACCTGCGCCCCAGACGCCGGCCAACAAACCGTTCTACGACGTGCAGGCAATTATCGGCAAGGGCGCACCAGGGCAGGTGGGGATTACCCTGTACTGCAATCAGCGGGAGTTTTGCGAACTGGAATTTGGCGACCAACTGTTTGCAGTCGTCGCCCAGGAGATCGTCGGGCAGCGCCGGGAAACCGAGCGCTATCGTTGCTACATCACCGATCTGGACCTGTCCGGCCTGCTCGGTGATGTCCAAAGCCCGAGCAATCTGTACCTGCGCTACAAGGCCGAGCTGGAGCAGGCGCTCAACCAGGCGTTGAACCAGGTTTAGAGTGGGAACGCGCCGCCGTCCTTGGGCTGGCCTTCGACACTCAGCAGCTCAAGCTTGAGGGTCTTGCCGCCCGGAGCTGGCCAATCGATATGCTGGCCGACTTGCAGGCCCAGCAACGCACTGCCCACCGGGGCCAGGATCGAAATTTTGCCTTCGTCGGCATTCGCATCCTTGGGGTAGACCAGGGTCAGGTGATAGTCCTTGCCGCTGCTTTGCTCACGGCAATGGACGCTGGAGTTCATGGTCACGACACCGGCAGGCACTTCATCGTGGCCGACCACTTCGTCAGCGCGGTCAAGTTCGGCTTGCAGGGCGATGACGCCTGGCAATTTGTCGTCCATACGGTCGATCAGTTGCTCAAGACGTTGCACATCGAGACGGGTGAGGATGATGGAAGGTGCAGTCATGATTGCGGCAGTCTCCTTTTTTTCTGCACAAAAAAGCAAAACCCCGCCAGGAAAAGGCGGGGTTCTCACGGACCTCGATGAGTTGAGGCGTACCCGGACACTACCACAGCACAACAAATAAACAAGATGGGCCGGCCTGAAGGTCAGGCGCCGGCCTTGCGTTGCTCGGCCTGGGCGACAATCACGCGGCGCCGCTGATCGTCAGCGGAGCGCCATTCACGGATGTCTTCCACGTGTCGGAAGCAGCCAAGGCAGACTTTTTGCTCATCCAGCCGACACAAACTGATACAAGGTGACGGCACTGCCGGGCTGACATTGCTGAACAGCGGCTTGGGCGCTCGGGCGGGTGCGGGCTGAGTCACAATCAGATCTCGTCGAAATCCAGCTCGACGCCGGCTTGTTCCTGGACGAGACGCGCGAGCATTTCGCCCAACTGCTCTTCGGTTTTGTCACACATCCAGTGGCCACTTTCTTCGTCGTAGTCAAAGTGGAAACCACCGGAACGCGCGGCCAGCCAGAGCTGACGCAGCGGCTCCTGGCGACTGAAAATCAACTGGCTGCCGTTTTCGAACTTGACGGTGAGCACACCGGCGGAGTTCTCCTGATCCAGGTCTTCGCCACTCTCGTCGAAAATATCCTCCAGCGCTTGCTGGGTCGCATCGACCAGGTCGTGGAAGCGGGCTTCGGTCAAACTCATGGTGGGAACCTCAAAAAGTGTCTACTCACGCTCAAGCGGCGCACGATACGGACGCGCCATGATGATTGCAAAGGATACCGATTTCATTCCCGTCAGCCGCGTGAAATATCCGCGATAGATGTAGGCCACTTCACGACATACTCGGCAAAGCCCCGCCGGACGGGTGTCCCGGCGCATAGGCAAGCTGGCGGGTGGTCGGTATACTCGGGCGCAATTAATGCATATTCAAGGATTTAGCCATGAAGCGCCTGATCTCTTCCCTTGCTGCGCTCGTCGCGGTCGCTTGCCTCGTCAGTGCCTGTGGTCAAAAAGGCCCGCTGTACCTGCCCGATGACAGCAAAGACCCGAATGAACAGGCGCAAACGTCGCAATCCAAAGCGCACAAGCACGACACCAACTAAGGGCACATCATGGACGCTTTTAACTACCGGGACGGCGAGCTGTTCGCGGAAGGCGTGGCGCTGTCCGCGATTGCCGAACGCTTCGGTACCCCGACCTACGTGTACTCCCGTGCCCACATCGAAGCGCAATACCGCTCCTTTACCGATGCGCTCGTCGGCGTACCGCACCTGGTGTGCTACGCGGTCAAGGCCAACTCCAACCTCGGCGTGCTCAATGTCCTGGCGCGCCTGGGCGCTGGTTTCGACATCGTGTCCCGTGGTGAGCTGGAGCGTGTATTGGCCGCTGGCGGCCAGGCCGACAAGATTGTGTTCTCCGGTGTCGGCAAGACCCGCGAAGACATGCGCCGCGCCCTGGAAGTAGGCGTGCATTGCTTCAACATCGAATCCACCGACGAGCTGGAGCGCCTACAAGTGGTAGCCGCCGAGATGGGCGTGCGCGCGCCGATCTCCCTGCGCGTCAACCCGGACGTCGATGCTGGCACCCACCCGTACATTTCCACCGGTCTCAAAGAAAACAAGTTCGGCATCGCCATTGCCGACGCCGAAGACGTGTACATCCGTGCCGCCCAGTTGCCAAACCTGGAAGTGCTGGGTGTGGACTGCCATATCGGCTCGCAATTGACCACTTTGCCACCGTTCATCGACGCCCTCGATCGCCTGCTGGCACTGATCGACCGCCTCGGTGAGTGCGGCATCTACCTGCACCACATCGACCTCGGTGGTGGCGTGGGCGTGCGTTATCGCGATGAAGAGCCGCCGCTGATTGCCGACTATATCCAGGCCGTGCGCGAGCGCATCGAAGGCCGCGACCTGACGCTGATGTTTGAGCCGGGCCGCTATATTGTCGCCAATGCGGGCGTGCTGCTGACCCAGGTCGAGTACCTCAAGCACACCGAACACAAGGATTTCGCCATCGTCGATGCGGCGATGAACGACCTGATCCGCCCGGCGCTGTACCAGGCCTGGATGAATGTCACCGCCGTGACGCCGCGCGCAAGCGTTGCCCGCGCCTATGACATCGTCGGCCCGATCTGCGAGACCGGCGATTTCCTGGCCAAGGACCGTGAACTGGCCCTGGAAGAAGGCGATCTGCTGGCCGTGCATTCGGCCGGTGCCTATGGGTTTGTCATGAGCTCCAACTACAACACCCGCGGGCGTACCGCCGAGGTGTTGGTGGACGGTGATCAAGCGTTTGAAGTGCGTCGCCGCGAGACGGTAGCCGAGTTGTTTGCTGGCGAAAGCCTGCTGCCGGAGTAATCCCATGCTGCTGCGTTTTACCAAGATGCACGGCCTGGGCAATGACTTCATGGTCCTTGACCTGGTCAGCCAGCACGCGCACATCCTGCCCAAGCACGCCAAGCTGTGGGGCGACCGCCATACCGGCATCGGCTTCGACCAGTTGCTGATCGTCGAGGCGCCGAGCAACCCGGAGGTGGATTTCCGTTATCGGATCTTCAACTCCGACGGTTCCGAAGTGGAACAGTGCGGCAACGGTGCGCGTTGTTTCGCCCGTTTTGTGCTGGACAAGCGCCTGACCGCCAAACGGCAGATTCGCGTCGAGACCAAAAGCGGCATTATCGAGCTGGATATCCGCAGTGACGGCCAGATCAGCGTCGACATGGGCGCCCCGCGCCTGGTGCCAGCCGATATTCCGTTCCAGGCTGACGCCCAGGCGCTGAGTTATCCGCTGGATGTCGACGGCACTGTCGTCGAGGTGGCAGCCGTGTCCATGGGCAACCCCCATGCCGTGCTGCGGGTCAACGACATCAACAATGCGCCGGTGCATGAACTGGGGCCGAAGATCGAACATCACCCGCGCTTTCCGGCACGGGTCAACGTCGGCTTCCTGCAGGTCATCGACCGCTCCCGTGCGCAATTGCGTGTGTGGGAGCGCGGCGCCGGGGAAACCCAGGCTTGCGGCACTGGCGCCTGCGCCGCTGCCGTGGCTGCGATCAGCCAGGGCTGGATGGATTCGCCACTGCTGATCGACCTGCCCGGCGGACGCCTGTCCATCGAATGGGCAGGCCCAGGCCAACCGGTGAAAATGACCGGCCCGGCATCCCGTGTATACGAAGGACAAGTCCGTCTATGAGAGCGCCTCGCCAATGACCGATAAGCCCCAGGCACCCGCCAAGCAGCCCGAAGGATCCCCTTGCGAAAGCCTGGAGGCAGCGGCCGTCGCCGCTTACCTGGAGGCTAATCCGGACTTCTTCGTCGAACACGAAGAACTGCTGCCGGCCTTGCGCATTCCCCACCAGCGCGGCGATACCGTGTCGCTGGTGGAACGGCAGATGAAAATCCTGCGCGAGCGCAACATCGAAATGCGCCATCGACTCTCGCAGCTGATGGACGTGGCCCGCGACAACGACCGTCTGTTCGACAAGACCCGCCGCCTGATCCTGGCGCTGCTGGATGCAGGCAGCCTGGAAGACCTGACCATTGCCGTCGAAGACAGCCTGCGCCAGGACTTCCAGGTGCCGTTTGTCAGCCTGATCCTGTTCAGCGACAACCCGATGCCGGTTGGGCGCTGGGTCAAGGGCAGCGAGGCGCAGACCGCCATTGGTGGCCTGCTGTCGGAAGGCAAGACCATCAGCGGCACCCTGCGTGAGCATGAGCTGGACTTCCTGTTTGGCGAGGACCAGCGCGTGCAGATCGGCTCTACCGCGGTGGTCGCCCTCAGCCATCAAGGCTTGCACGGTGTCCTGGCCATCGCCAGCCGTGATCCGCAGCACTACAAGAGCACCGTAGGCACGCTGTTTTTGACCTACATTGCCGAAGTGTTGAGCCGCAGCCTGCCGCGCTTCACCACCGCCCTGCGCGCGGTGCGCTAGCCATGGAACGACAACTGGACGCCTACTGCGCTCATCTGCGCAGCGAGCGCCAGGTGTCTCCCCATACGCTGGAGGCCTATCGGCGGGACTTGAACAAGGTCCTGGCGTTCTGCGAGAAACAACAGATCGGCAGCTGGAAGGCCCTCGATATCCAGGGCCTGCGCAGCCTGATTGCCCGCCTGCACCAGCAAGGCCAGTCCTCGCGCAGCCTGGCGCGCCTGCTGTCGGCGGTGCGCGGCCTCTATCACTACCTCAACCGCGAAGGCCTGTGCGATCACGACCCGGCCAACGGCCTGGCACCGCCCAAGGGCGAACGCCGCCTGCCCAAGACCCTGGATGCCGACCGCACCCTGCAACTGCTCGATGGCGCGGTCGAGGATGACTTCCTGGCGCACCGTGACCAGGCGATCCTGGAGCTATTCTACTCTTCGGGCCTGCGCCTGTCGGAGCTGACCAGCCTCAACCTCGATCAGTTAGACCTGGCCGATGGCCTGGTGCAAGTACACGGTAAAGGCAGCAAGACCCGCGTGCTGCCCATCGGCAAAAAGGCCCGGGATGCCCTGTTGGTGTGGCTGCCCCTGCGGGCCTTGAGCAATCCGCCGGACGCCGCTGTGTTTGTCAGCCAGCAAGGCCGACGCCTCGGGCCACGAGCCATTCAGTTACGGGTCAAGGCCGCCGGCGAGCGAGAGCTGGGGCAAAACCTGCATCCGCACATGCTGCGGCACTCCTTTGCCAGCCACCTGCTGGAATCGTCACAAGACTTGCGCGCCGTGCAGGAACTGCTCGGCCACTCGGATATCAAGACCACCCAGATCTACACCCACCTGGACTTCCAGCACCTGGCGACGGTGTACGACAGCGCCCATCCACGGGCCAAACGCGTTAAAGGCGGCGACTCATGAGCATCAAGTTAATCACCTTCGACCTGGACGATACCTTGTGGGATAACGTCCCCGTCATCATCAGCGCCGAAGCATCGATGCGCCAATGGCTGGCCACCCATGCGTCCAAGGTCGGCGACTTTTCCCTGGAGCATTTCGCCAGCCTGCGCCAGCAGGTGTTGCAGCGTCATCCCGAGCTCAAACACCGGATCAGCATCCTGCGCCACCGGGTGCTGATGCACGCCTTTGAAGAGGCCGGTTACCCACAACCGCAAGCTACGCAAATGGCCGATACCTGCTTTGAGGCGTTCATTCACGCGCGACACCAGCTCACGGTATTCCCGGAAGCAGAGCCAATGCTTGATGCCCTGCGCCAGCACTTTCTGCTGGGGGTGATCACCAATGGCAACGCCGATGTACAGCGCGTAGGCCTGGCGGATTACTTCCACTTTGCCCTGCGGGCCGAAGATATCGGCATCGCCAAGCCGGATGTGCGCTTGTTTCAGGAAGCATTGCAGCGGGGCGGGGTGGAGGCCAGTGCGGCGGTGCATATTGGCGATCACCCGGGTGATGACATCGCCGGGGCACAGCAGGCGGGGCTGCGGGCAGTGTGGTTCAACCCGACGGGCAAGGCCTGGGAAGGCGAGAAATTGCCGGATGCGCAGATTCGTAGCTTGACCGAGCTGCCCTCACTGCTCCACAGCTGGAAATAACTGTAGGAGCCGGCTTGCCGGCGAAAAACCCGAGAGCACCGCGTGACGTCAGGCACCCCGCATTATCGTTGACGATCTTCGCCGGCAAGCCGGCTCCTACAGAAGTCATCACTGCAGAAAAAGAGTCGCCCATGAAAAAGCCCGCAGCGACGGCGGGCTTTTTCAGCAAGCAAGTAACCGACCTCAGATAGGACGGCTGCCGTACTTGTTATCCGGCTTTTTCGGTGGATCTGCCACCACGTTGGCCTCGACTTCCTGCACTTTGCCGCCCTTGGCGAGGAATTCTTCCATCGCACGGGCCAGCGCATCGCGCTCTTTGTTCTTGGCTTCAACGCTCGGCAACTCGTCAACCGACACAGCAGCCTTGGCCTTGCCTTTGGCTGTCGGGGCCGGCGCGTCATCGCCGCCGTCGTCGTCAGCTACGTCTTCGGCAGCCGCCTCAAGACCTTCTTCGGTTTCATCGTCGTCACCTACTTCGAGGTCGTCGTTTTCCAGATCATCGTCGCTCATGTTCTACCTCATGACTTGCGAAAAGCAGATTAGTTATAGCCCAGCTTCACCATCTGTCGAAGGCTGCCGGAAAAAAATCAACATCCACCGGATAACCAGTGGCTTATGCCCCATCACCATGCAAAGTGGCGAGGACTTCACGAGCACCGTCATGATCACGCTGCTCGCCCAGATAAACGCTTTGCCATGTGCCCATCACCAAGTGGCCGGACTTGACCGGCAAACTCAGTTGGCGGCTCGACAGGCTACCCTTGAAATGACCCGGGGCCTGGCCCGCAGAGTAATCAGAGCCTGTTGCCACCTACAGTTATGCGCCCATCGGCGCGCATTCTAGCGCGCTCTGGGAAAAAACAAAGTGCCGAATACGCCTACATGCCTGTAAGACATTCGCACAGTGAAAAGTACTTTGTGGATCCAATCACAAACTCGGCACAAAAAATCTCACACGCGTTCATGACAGCAAATACCAGACAAAAAAATGCCCGGCAAGCCGGGCATGTTTTTTCAAGCGTACTTACAAGTTGTAGCCGCGTTCGTTGTGCTCCGCCAGGTCCAGGCCAACAGCCTCTTCCTCTTCGGTCACCCGCAGGCCAATGGTCAGGTCCAGCGCCTTGAGAATCACAAAGGTCACGATACCGGTATAGATCACGGTGAAACCAACGCCCTTGGCCTGGATCCAGACCTGTGCGGCAATATCGGTCACCGTGCCGAAGCCACCCAGGATCGGAGCCGCGAACACACCGGTGAGGATTGCGCCGACGATACCGCCGACACCGTGCACACCGAAGGCATCCAGGGAGTCATCGTAGCCCAGCTTGCGCTTGAGGCTGGTGGCGCAGAAGAAGCAGATCACACCCGAAGCCAGGCCGATCACCAGGGCACCCATCGGGCCCACTGTACCGGCGGCCGGCGTAACGGCCACCAGGCCGGCAACCACACCAGAGGCAATGCCCAGGGCGCTTGGTTTGCCGTGGGTGATCCACTCGGCGAACATCCAGCCCAGCGCCGCAGCAGCGGTGGCGATCTGGGTCACCAGCATCGCCATGCCGGCGGTGCCGTTGGCCGCTGCAGCGGAGCCGGCGTTGAAGCCGAACCAGCCGATCCACAGCATCGCGGCACCAATCAGGGTGTAACCCAGGTTATGCGGGGCCATCGGGGTGGTCGGGTAGCCTTTACGCTTGCCGAGCACGATGCACGCTACCAGGCCAGCCACACCGGCGTTGATGTGCACCACGGTGCCGCCAGCGAAGTCCAGCACGCCCCAGTCCCACATCAGGCCGCCGTTGCCGCTCCAGACCATGTGCGCGATCGGCGCATAGACCAGGGTGAACCAGATGGCCATGAACAGCAGCATGGCGGAGAACTTCATGCGCTCAGCAAACGCACCGACGATCAGCGCCGGGGTGATGATCGCGAAGGTCATCTGGAAGGTGATGAACACCGCTTCCGGGAACAACGCCGCAGGGCCTGTGATGCTGGACGGAGTGACACCCGCCAGGAACGCCTTGCCCATGCCGCCGAAGAACGAGTTGAAGTTGACGACGCCCTGCTCCATGCCAGTCGTGTCGAACGCAATGCTGTAGCCGTAGACGACCCACAGGATGCTGATCAGACCGGTAATGGCGAAACACTGCATCATCACGGAAAGAATATTCTTGGAGCGGACCATGCCGCCGTAGAACAGCGCGAGGCCAGGGATGGTCATGAACAGCACCAGCGCGGTAGCTGTCAGCATCCAGGCGGTATCGCCGGAATTGAGGACTGGAGCCGCCACTTCGTCTGCCGCCATGGCCAGGCTGGGCGTTACGATGGACAACAGGGCTCCTAGCCCTGCGAATTTACGCAGAGTCATATTGTTTTCTCCTGGGGCGTTGGGGTTTGGCGGCTTAGATTGCGTCGGTATCGGTTTCGCCGGTACGGATGCGAATAGCCTGTTCCAGATTGACCACGAAGATCTTGCCGTCACCGATCTTGCCGGTGTTGGCCGCCTTGGTTATCGCCTCGATAACCCGATCAAGATCCTTGTCGTCAATGGCGACATCAATCTTCACCTTCGGCAGGAAATCGACTACGTATTCCGCGCCGCGATACAGCTCGGTATGACCCTTCTGCCGACCGAAGCCTTTGACCTCAGTGACGGTAATGCCCTGCACGCCGATCTCGGACAGTGACTCGCGTACATCGTCCAACTTGAACGGCTTGATGATGGCAGTGACTAGCTTCATGAAAACTCTCTCCCGAATTGGTGGACTTGCCCCAGGAAAACAAACCCGTCTCAAGTCTAAGCGCAGTGCCTGGCTTTGTAACGCATCGTCGCCTCGGCAATTGCCTTTGCGACGCCAGCTAACCGTTGGTGACGAAACATGTACCCTGGTCCGTCAGCGCACTGCATTCGTCACAGCGACTGCATCAGTGCATGGGTCATGATCGTCTAAGCAGAAACCTTGCCAGCTCCGTAAAAATCACTGAAATCAATCCGTTGCCGGCTTACGTCCACCCATGGGCCCGTGCAGCGGCCTGGATACGCACAAAAACAGTGCACCACCATTCAGGCCAATGCGCGAAAATCGTGCGCAGGGCACATGAAAAAGACTATAGGCACTGCGTGATACACTGCCGGCCAACTGTTTTCCGGAATGTTTCCCATGCTCGCGCCCAAAGACCTCCTCGACGCCCTGAGCGGCCACGCCTCTCGCCTGTTCAGCGGCGACACCCCGCTGCCCCGCAATGAAATCGAAAGCCAGTTCAAGGCCTTGCTGCAAAGCGGGTTCAGCAAACTGGACCTGGTCAGCCGCGAAGAATTCGACAGCCAGATGGTCGTCCTGGCCCGCACCCGTGCACGGCTGGAGAGCCTGGAAGCGAAGGTGGCGGAGCTGGAAGCACGGTTGAAGCCCAGCGAGCAATAACACGCCGCCCCTGTAGGAGCGAGCTTGCTCGCGAAAAACCTGAGAACGCCGCGTGCATCCAGAAGCCCCGCGTTATCGTTGACGTTTTTCGCGAGCAAGCTCGCTCCTACATGGATACGTTCTGTAAAACCTGCGCACGGCATCCTCCCCTCCCTCGTCTACCCTTGAAAAACCCGCAGGAAGCGGTCGCCCATTTCAAGGAACGAGCATGTCCCTCGCCATCGTCCACAGCCGCGCCCAGATCGGCGTCGAAGCCCCTGCCGTCACGGTCGAAGTGCATATGGCCAATGGCTTGCCGTCGCTGACGTTGGTGGGCCTGCCGGAGACCGCCGTCAAGGAAAGCAAGGACCGCGTGCGCAGCGCCATTCTCAACAGCGCGCTGCAGTACCCCGCACGCCGCATCACCCTCAACCTGGCGCCCGCCGACCTGCCCAAGGACGGCGGGCGGTTTGACTTGGCGATTGCCTTGGGGATTCTCGCGGCCAGTGTGCAGGTGCCAGCGCTGGAGCTGGATGACGTGGAGTGTCTTGGCGAACTGGCCCTGTCCGGCGAGGTGCGAGCGGTGAAAGGCGTATTACCGGCGGCCCTGGCTGCACGCAAGGCCGGGCGCACACTGATCGTGCCTCGGGCCAATGCCGAGGAGGCGTGCCTGGCCTCCGGGCTGAAGGTGATTGCAGTGGATCACCTGCTGCAAGTGGTGGCACACCTGAATGGGCTGGTGCCGATCGAACCTTACAAGTCCGACGGGTTGCTGTACCTGAACAAGCCGTACCCGGACCTGAGCGAGGTGCAGGGCCAACTTGCCGCCAAGCGCGCGCTGCTGATTGCCGCAGCCGGTGCCCACAACCTGCTGTTCAGCGGACCACCCGGCACCGGCAAGACCTTGCTCGCCAGCCGCCTGCCCGGCTTGCTGCCACCGCTGAGTGAACAGGAAGCCCTGGAGGTCGCCGCGATCCAGTCGGTGGTCAGCCTCGCTCCGTTGAGCCACTGGCCCCACCGGCCATTCCGTCAGCCGCACCATTCAGCATCCGGGCCGGCGCTGGTAGGTGGCGGTTCGAAACCCCAGCCTGGGGAAATCACCCTGGCCCATCACGGGGTGCTGTTTCTCGATGAATTGCCGGAGTTTGATCGCAAGGTACTTGAGGTGCTGCGCGAGCCGCTGGAGTCCGGGCATATCGTGATTTCCCGCGCCCGCGACCGCGTGAGTTTCCCAGCGCGATTTCAACTGGTAGCGGCAATGAACCCCTGCCCCTGCGGCTACCTGGGCGAACCCAGCGGGCGCTGTCGTTGCACGCCGGAGCAGATCCAGCGCTACCGCAACAAACTCTCCGGGCCGTTGCTGGACCGTATCGACCTGCACCTGACCGTCGCCCGGGAAAGCACCGCACTGAACCCGGCCAGGCAAACCGGCAATGACACGGCCAGCGCTTCAGCCCTTGTCGCCAGCGCCAGGGATCGCCAGCAACAACGCCAGGGTTGTGCAAATGCCTTCCTCGACCTGACGGGCCTGCGGCGCCACTGCCTGCTCTCGAAAGTCGATGAAGGCTGGCTGGAAACCGCCTGCGAGCGCCTGACCTTGTCGTTGCGCGCAGCTCATCGGCTACTCAAGGTCGCACGCACCCTGGCGGATCTGGAGCAGGCAGAAAGCATCACGCGCAATCATTTGGCCGAAGCGTTGCAGTACCGGCCGGCAGCCATGAATTAAAGCGGCCTGGGCAGATCCAGCAACAGCCCCGCAACTTCCATCACCTCCTCCAGCACGGCTTCTGCCGACTCAACAGAGGGTTTGAGCAACAGGTCATCGGTATAGCCCATCGTCACGGCAAAGATCTGGCGCGCAGCACGGCTGGACGAGTCGCAGCGGAACACCCCGGTGGCGATCCCCTGCTCGATCACTTCGGCGAGCATGGCTTGCCACTGGGCATTGATCAGCAGATACGCCTGGGCCAGTTCCGCGTCATGCATCGCTTCATCCCAGGCATCCAGCCAGAGTGCCCAGCCAGCATCGGCGGTGCATGGCAGGCAGCCGCGCAAGAAGCCCACCAGGGCCTCAAGCGGCGGTGCATCCGCCAACGGCGCGCGCACTTCGTCCAGTTGCTCATTGGCAAAACGGATGAATGCTTCACGGCGCAGTTCTTTCCAGTCGCTGAAGTAGTGATACACGTGGCTGCGGGATAATCCGGCATGCTCCGCCAGGTCGCGGGTGGAGACATCGGCAAAACCCTTGCTGCGAAACAGCTCCAGGGCAGCAGCAATGATCTGGTCTTTACGGTCGATACGCGACATGGGCAATTCCTTACGGGCACCGGCAGATAAGCGGCGCTTGCTTTTTGAGCGACTGCTCAAGGATACTTGAGCGGTCGCTCAATAGTAGCGCCTATTACTCCTTTGGTGCACCCATGCCATCCGTAACGCCAAACATCCTGATCGAAGAAAGCAAGAAAATCGGCCAGCAATCCGCCAGCCAAACCCTCAAGGCAATCGCCAAGGCCTATCCCGGCAAGCTGTTCTGCACGCTGTCACTGGTCGCGCTGGAGAACGCATTGCTGCTGGCCTATCCCCTGTTTGCCGGTTTTGCGGTGGACTCGATCCTGCGCGGCGATGCCGGCAGTGCGTTGTTCTATGCGGCGGTGGTGATGGCTTTCTGGGTAGTCGGTGCCGCACGCCGGGCCCTGGATACCCGCACCTTCACCCGGATCTACGCCGATCTTGCCGTACCGGTGATTCTCAATCAGCGCCTGCAAAATCACAGCACGTCAAAGGCCGCCGCGCGGGTGGTGCTGGCGCGGGACTTTGTCGACTTCTTCGAAAAACATGTGCCAATTATTGCAACGGCCTTGGTGTCCATCGTCGGTGCAGCCGTGATGTTATTGGTGATTGAACCTTGGGTTGGCCTGGCTTGCTTTGCCGCGCTGGCGATATGCATCACCCTGCTGCCGCGCTTTGCCCGTCGTAACGAGCAACTGCACGAACGGTTGAACAACCGCCTGGAGAAGGAGATCGGCCTGGTAGAGAAAGTCGGCGCCCAAACCCTTCGACGCCATTATCAACTGCTGTCGCGCCTGCGGATCTGGCTGTCGGACCGCGAGGCCGCTGCCTACCTGTTCATCGGCGCGTTGGCCGCGCTGCTGTTTATCGTCGCGATCAGCCAACTGGCCTTGTCGCCGGCGGTCAAGGCCGGCCATATCTATGCAGTGATGACCTATCTGTGGACCTTTGTCAGCAGCCTCGACGAAGCGCCAGGGATGGTTGATCAACTGGCGCGGCTCAAGGACATCGGCAAACGGGTGGACCCGGGGCTGGGGGACTGATCAGCCTTAGCGGAACCGATCCACTTCCTGGCGCAACCCTGCCGCCAGGGTCTCCAGTTCCCTGGCGGTAACGGCCAGGTTCGACACCACTTCACGCTGTTCGCTGTTGGCCAGGGCGATGCTCTGCAGGTTGCTGCTGAGCAGGGTTGCGGTGCTGCTCTGCTCCTGGGTGGCGGTGGTGATCGCGGCAAACTGCTGGCCGGCCGAGCGGCTTTGTTCGTCAATGCGCGCCAGGGCCGACGCGACGTCGGCATTGCGCGACAGGCCTTCCTGCATCAGCACATTGCCCTGCTCCATGGTGCTGATGGCATTGCCGGTTTCCTGCTGGATGCTCTGGATCATCCCGGAAATTTCATCGGTGGCCTGACGGGTACGCGACGCCAGGTTGCGCACTTCATCGGCGACCACCGCAAACCCACGCCCTTGCTCCCCGGCCCTTGCCGCCTCGATGGCGGCGTTGAGCGCCAGCAGGTTGGTCTGGTCGGCAATCGAGGTGATCACCCCGACGATGCCGCCGATTTCCTGGGAGCGCTGGCCCAGGGTATTGATCACCGTGGCCGTGCTGTTAAGTGCCGTGGCGATATGTTCCAGGGACGACGACGCCTCCTGCATCGAATCACGCCCGATGCGGGTCTGCTGCGCATTTTCCTGGGCCAGGCGTTCGGTATTGCCCATGTTGTCGGCGATGTTCAACGAGGTCGCGCTGAACTCTTCCACCGCGCCGGCCATGCTGGTGATCTCGCCGGACTGCTGCTCCATGCCTTCATAGGCCCCACCCGAAAGGCCCGACAGCGCCTGGGCACGGCTATTGACCTCCTCGGCCGCCTTGCGGATATGCGAGACCATGGTCGACAGGGCCTCGCCCATCTGGTTGAAACTGCGCGCCAGTTGACCGATTTCGTCATGGCTGGACACATTCAGCCGCGCACTCAGATCACCCGCGCCCAGGGCCTCGGCCTGGCGCACCAGATCGCCCAGGGGCTGCAGTTTGCTGCGCAGCAACCAGACCGCAGCACCCACGGCCAGCAGCATCGCCAACACACTGCCGATTACCAGGCGGATGCCCACTGCCCAGGTCACGGCACGAATCTCGGCCTTGGGCATGCTCGCCACTACCGACCACGGGCCGCCGTCAAACGGCACTGCAACGCTGTAGAAGTCTTCACTCTGGTCGCTCCAGAAACGCCCCTGGCCAGGCTTTTGCGCCAACTCCAGGATCACGGGAACCGCCTGCTCCAACGCCTGCACACCGGCAGGCGGCACCAGCCAGTGTTTTTGCTCGTCCAGCAGCGCCAGCGAGCCGGTCTGGCCAATGCGGAAACGCTTGAGGTTGGCGAACTGGGCGTTCTGCGCATCGGTGTAGTCAAAGCCGATAAACAACACCGCGATCACCTTGCCGCTGGCATCGCGTACCGGGCTGTACTGGGTCATGTAGGAACGTTCGAACAGCACCGCGCGGCCAATGTAGCTCTGCCCGGCGAGCAGACGCTGGTAGGCCGGCCCCTGGCGATCCAGCACCGTGCCGATGGCGCGGTTACCGTCCTGTTTGGTCAGGGAGGTGCTGATGCGGATGAAATCTTCGCCACTGCGCACAAACACCGTGGCCACGCCGCCGGACATCTGCTTGAACTCATCGACGTCGTCGAAGTTGTTGTTCAGCGCTTCATCGCCCAGGTACAGGCTCGGGGTCTGCACCCCGGCCACGTTCACCCTCTGCTCGGGACGTACGCTCAAGCCGGCGCCGAAGCGCTTTTCAAACAGCCCGCTCAAACGCTGGGTGCTTTCGCGCAAGGTGCTGTGGAAGGTATTGAGTTGGTCGGCGAGCAAACGCGCTTCGCTGGCCAGGTGTTCTTCGCGGGTCTGCAGGTTGGCCGAATCGAGGGAGCGCAGGGCAAACACGGTGCTGCCGCTGATCACGACAGCCAATATGACCGCCAGGGCAAGGCCCAGTTGCGAAGCTATGCGGGCGCGGGGTTGAGACATGACAGCTCCTGGCCGAGGCCGGATCATCCTGATCTCATAGCGCTAATCGGCGAATTTCTTGAAATAGGGGGCACGCTGGGCCGCGGCGTATTGGCGGCTCCGACACCCCTTACTTCGGCGGCCTGGATCAATACTTGAGCAAATCACAGGGGTATCACCCAAACACATTGTTTGCGGGCGCTGCATCGATTCAGTCGAGTTGCTCGACTGCCGGCAATTCCATGGCCCGAACCTCGCTTTGCAGGAAGTCCGACAACCGGCGCAGACGCTCACCGCCGGGGCGAGTCTTCGGCCAGACCAGGTAATAGCCTTCGCCGCTGGCCACTGCGGTCGGCCACGGCAGGCTCAAGCGTCCCTGGGCGACATCTTCGGCCACCATCAGCAGATCGCCCATGGACACACCATAGCCCCGGGCAGCGGCAATCATGCCCAACTCCAGCGTATCGAACACCTGCCCGCCCTTGATCGCCACCCGTGCGGCCAATCCCGTGCGTTGCAGCCAACGCCGCCAGTCACGGCGATCCGGCGTGGGGTGCAGCAGTTCAGCGCTGGCCAGGCGCTCCACATCCCAGGGGCCATCGTTGAGCAAATTCGGGGCGCCTACCGGGATCAGCAACTCGGGAAACAGGTAACTGGCCTCCCAGTCCGCAGGAAAATGCCCATCGCTGAGCAGGACCGCGCAGTCGAACGGCTCCTGATTGAAGTCCACTTCATCGATGCTCATCCACGCGCTGGTCAACTGCACCTCATTACCAGGCTGTAGGTGCCGGAAGCGACTCAACCGCGCCAGCAACCAACGCATGGTCAAGGTGGACGGGGCCTTCATGCGCAGGATGTCATCTTCGGCATTCAAGGTATGGCAGGCGCGCTCCAGGGCGGCAAACCCTTCACGCACGCCCGGCAGCAGCAGGCGTGCCGACTCGGTGAGCTGCAAGGTGCGCCCGCTGCGCTGGAACAGGCGACAGGCGAAGTGCTCTTCCAGGGTGCGGATATGCCGGCTGACCGCACTTTGGGTAATTGACAACTCCTCGGCCGCGCGGGTGAAGGAGTTGTGCCGGGAGGCAGCTTCAAATGCGCGCAAGGCATACAGCGGAGGAAGACGGCGAGACATGAGGAAAACTCCGACGGCACGATCCCGAAACCCTACCAGAATCATCCTTGCATGAGTTTTAATCATGCGAACGATCGCATTTATCCCTTTGTGCAAAGCGCTGAGAGCGCCGAGAATCAACCCTTGCACCCCTTCCTGAATTATTGAGCGTGATGATCATGCAGCATCCGGCGCGTACCGAACTCTGGGCCATTCTGCGGCTGTCAGGGCCGTTGATTGCCTCACAGTTGGCGCACATGCTGATGGTGCTGACCGACACCCTGATGATGGCCCGCCTGAGCCCCGAAGCCCTGGCCGGCGGCGGGCTGGGTGCGGCGAGCTATTCGTTTGTGTCGATCTTTTGCATCGGCGTGATTGCCGCCGTGGGCACCCTGGTCGCTATTCGCCAGGGCGCCGGTGACATCGAAGGAGCCACCCGCCTGACCCAGGCCGGGCTCTGGCTGGCCTGGCTGATGGCGCTGGTAGCCGGCTTGCTGCTGTGGAACCTCAAGCCAGTGCTGCTGCTGTTCGGCCAGACCGAAACCAACGTGCAGTCGGCCGGCCAGTTCCTGATGATCCTGCCGTTCGCCCTGCCCGGCTACCTGACGTTCATGGCCCTGCGCGGCTTCACCAGCGCCATCGGCAAAGCCACGCCGGTAATGGTGATCAGCCTGTGCGGCACGGTGATCAACTACCTGCTCAACCATGCATTGATCGAAGGCATGTTCGGCCTGCCCAAGCTGGGCCTGATGGGCATTGGCCTGGTCACCGCGATTGTCGCCAACTGCATGGCCCTGGCGCTGTTGTGGTACATCAAATACAACCGTGCCTACGCGGCCTATCCACTGGGCAAGGGCCTGCTGCGGCCCAACCTGCACTATTTGCGCGAGCTGTGGCGCCTGGGCCTGCCGATTGGCGGCACCTATGCGGTGGAAGTCGGGTTGTTCGCCTTCGCTGCGCTGTGCATGGGCACCATGGGCAGTACGCAGTTGGCTGCGCATCAGATCGCCCTGCAAATCGTCTCGGTGGCGTTCATGGTGCCGGCGGGCATGTCCTATGCCGTGACCATGCGCATCGGCTTGCACTACGGCGGCGGTCAGTTACTCGACGCACGGCTGGCCGGGCGGGTCGGGATTACCTTTGGCGCGACGGTAATGTTGGGGTTCGCCATGGTGTTCTGGCTGTTCTCGGACCCGCTGATCGGCCTGTTCCTGGACCATGACGACCCAGCCTTTGCCCAGGTGATCAGCCTGGCCGTCAGCCTGTTGGCCGTGGCTGCGTGGTTCGAGCTGTTCGATGGCGTGCAGACCATCGCCATGGGCTGCATTCGTGGGCTCAAGGATGCCAAGACCACTTTCCTCGTCGGCCTGGGTTGCTACTGGTTGATTGGCGCACCGGCGGCCTGGTTGATGGCGTTTACCCTGGACTGGGGACCGACTGGCGTATGGTGGGGCTTGGCCCTGGGCCTGGCCTGTGCGGCGATTACCCTGACGTGGGCGTTTGAAAGAAAGATGAAGCGGATGATTGCCCAGGAACCGCAAATCGACACGGCCCCACAGCCGAACTGAAGCATGGACTCGGTCAATGTGGGAGCTGGCTTGCCTGCTCCCACATTTTTGATTGGGTTTACAGGGTTAGATCACCTCACCCAACAACGCCTGCTGGCTGCTGCCAAACGTCAGATACTCCACCAACTCCGGCAACGGCAATGGCTTGCTGATCAGGTAACCCTGGGCCTGGTCACAACCAAACAGCCGCAACAACGCCAGTTGCTCAGGGGTTTCCACGCCTTCGGCCACCACTTCCAGGTTGAGGTTGTGGGCCAGGTTGATCATCGCATGCACCAGCTTGCGGTTTTCCTCGCGCTCCTCCATGCCGCCGACAAAGCTCTTGTCGATCTTGAGCAAGGCAATCGGCAAGCTGTTGAGGTGGACGAACGAGGAGAATCCGGTGCCGAAGTCATCCAGGGAAAAACGCACACCCAGGCGGCCCAAGGCATCCATGGTCTGCTTGACCAGATCGCTGCGGCGCATCACGGCGGTTTCGGTAAGCTCGAATTCCAGCCATTGCGCCTCCACCCCACGCTCGGCAATCAGCCGGCTCAAGGTCGACAGCAACTGACTGTCCTGAAACTGGCGAAACGACAGGTTGACCGCCATGTGCAGCGCCGGCAGGCCGCGTTCGCGCAGGTCCTGCATATCGCGCAGGGCACGGGAAATCACCCAGTAGCCCAACGGCACGATCAGGCCGCTCTGCTCGGCCAGGGGCACGAACTCGCTCGGCGGCAACAGGCCGCGCTCGCCATGGCGCCAGCGCACCAGGGCTTCGAGGCCGACGATATGCCCATCGTCCAGGTCCAGGCGCGGTTGGTAATGCAGCTCCAGTTCGTCTCGGCGCAGCGCCCGGCGCAGTTCGCTTTCCAGGTCGGCAAGGCTACGGGCATTGCGGTTGATACGCTCGTTGAAGATATGAAAGGTGCAGCCCTGGGTGCTCTTGGCTTGCTGCATGGCGATATGCGCGTGCCACATCAACGGGTCGGCGCCAGCCTTGGCGCGGGCGTGGGCCACACCGAGGCTGCAACCGATCAGCAGGCTCTCGCCGTCGACCCAGTAAGGTTCGGCCATGGCCTCGGTGATCCGTTCGGCCATCCACTCGGCGCGTTGCGGCGCGCGGCGGGTGTCGATCAGCAAGGCGAATTCGTCACTGCCCAGGCGCGCCAGTTGGTCGCCGGCTTCCAGTTGGCTCTTGAGCCGCGAGACCACTTGCAGGATCAGCCGGTCGCCCGCCTGGTGGCCAAGGGCATCGTTGGCGTGGCGAAAGTTGTCCAGGTCCAGGTGACCAAGGGCCAGGCCCCGCCCGTCGTTTTCCGCCAGGCGTGCGGCCAGCAGGGTCTGGAACCCCTGGCGATTGGCGATGCCGGTCAGCGGATCTTGTTCGGCCAGGCGTTGCAGGGTGTTTTCCAGCAAGCCGCGCTCGCGCACATGGCGCAGGCAGCGGCGCACCGTATCGACATCAAACGCACCGAGGATCAGCCAGTCACTGGCGCCCAGCGGCGCAACCAGCGGCTCCTGCTCCAGCAGCAAGACGGTCGGCAGGCTGCAACGGCCCGGGCCGGGTTGCAGGCTGGGGGTGGTCAGCAAGACGGCCGTGCGGTCGTCATCGAACAGGCTGCTCACCGACTCCCAGTTTGGCGCACTGATCAGCACTGCCCCGTCGCCCATCGGCGCCAGGCACTCGCGCAACAACGCTGCCCACGTAGGCGTATCGGCCAATAGCAGCAAACGCAAGGGTTCGACAGGCGTAGACAAGCTAGCTCCCTAGACTGTGCAAGATTTCGTTGGCGGCGGGCATTATGACGTGCAGCCTGATAATCACCAATGATATTGGTTATCAAATACGCGCAGTGCGGCTCTAGATCGAACGATAGACCCAAAAACCCCGCACATCCTGCGTCAAAGTAACAAAAGCGGCAAATTTAGATCGAGTGGTACGTCACACTGTCGTTCAGAGGCAGCAGAATCTTGCCAGCCTGTTAAAATGCCCGCCCTTTTGAACAATGACTCCCAAAATTCCGTATGTCCCGACTCAATCCCCGGCAGCAAGAAGCCGTGAACTACGTCGGCGGCCCTCTATTGGTGCTCGCCGGTGCTGGCTCCGGCAAAACCAGCGTGATCACCCGCAAGATCGCGCACTTGATCCAGAACTGTGGCATCCGTGCCCAGTACATCGTCGCCATGACCTTTACCAACAAGGCCGCGCGCGAGATGAAAGAGCGCGTCGGCACCCTGCTCAAGGGTGGCGAAGGCCGTGGCCTCACCGTGTGTACCTTCCACAACCTGGGGCTGAACATCATCCGCAAGGAGCATGCGCGGCTGGGCTACAAGCCGGGCTTCTCGATCTTTGACGAGACCGATGTCAAGGCCCTGATGACCGACATCATGCAGAAGGAATACGCGGGCGACGACGGCGTCGACGAGATCAAGAACATGATCGGCGCCTGGAAAAACGACCTGATCCTGCCCCCCGAAGCCCTGGAAAACGCACGCAACCCCAAGGAACAGACCGCCGCTATCGTCTACACCCACTACCAGCGCACGCTCAAGGCGTTCAATGCGGTGGACTTCGACGACTTGATCCTGCAGCCGGTCAAGCTGTTCCAGGAACACGCCGACATCCTCGAAAAGTGGCAGAACAAGGTGCGCTACCTGCTGGTGGACGAATACCAGGACACCAACGCCAGCCAGTATTTGCTGGTGAAGTTGCTGATCGGTACGCGCAACCAGTTCACCGTGGTGGGCGACGACGACCAGTCGATCTACGCCTGGCGCGGTGCGCGCCCGGAAAACCTGATGCTGCTCAAGGTCGACTACCCGTCCTTGAAAGTGGTGATGCTGGAGCAGAACTACCGCTCCACCAGTCGTATCCTGCGTTGCGCCAACGTGCTGATCTCCAATAACCCCCACGAGTTTGAGAAACAACTGTGGAGTGAGATGGGCCATGGCGACGAAATCCGCGTGATCCGCTGCCGCAACGAAGATGCCGAAGCCGAGCGCGTGGCCGTCGAGTTGCTGACCTTGCACCTGCGCACCGACCGCCCCTACAGCGACTTCGCCATCCTGTATCGCGGCAACTACCAGGCCAAGCTGATCGAGCTGAAATTGCAGCACCACCAGATTCCGTATCGCCTGTCGGGCGGCAACAGCTTTTTCGGACGCCAGGAAGTAAAGGATCTGATGGCCTACTTCCGGTTGATCGTGAACCCGGACGATGACAACGCCTTCCTGCGTGTGATCAACGTGCCGCGCCGGGAAATCGGCTCCACGACCCTGGAAAAACTCGGCAACTACGCCACCGAACGCAAGATCTCGATGTACGCCGCCACCGACGAAATCGGCCTGGGCGAGCACCTGGACACGCGCTTCACCGATCGCCTGTCGCGCTTCAAGCGCTTTATGGACAAGGTGCGCGAGCAGTGCGCCGGCGAAGACCCGATCAGCGCCCTGCGCAGCATGGTCATGGACATCGACTATGAAAACTGGCTGCGCACCAACAGCTCCAGCGACAAGGCCGCGGATTACCGCATGGGCAACGTCTGGTTCCTGATCGAAGCGTTGAAGAACACCCTGGAAAAAGACGAAGACGGCGAAATGACCGTCGAAGACGCGATCGGCAAGCTGGTCCTGCGCGACATGCTTGAACGTCAGCAGGAAGAAGAAGATGGCGCCGAAGGCGTGCAGATGATGACCTTGCATGCGTCCAAGGGACTGGAATTCCCCTATGTGTTCATCATGGGCATGGAAGAGGAAATCCTCCCACACCGCTCCAGTATCGAAGCCGACACCATTGAAGAAGAACGGCGCCTGGCCTACGTAGGCATTACCCGCGCGCGCCAGACCCTGGCCTTCACCTTTGCGGCCAAGCGCAAGCAATACGGCGAGATCATCGACTGCGCCCCGAGCCGCTTCCTCGATGAACTACCACCGGACGATTTGGCCTGGGAAGGCAACGACGACACCCCGACTGAAGTCAAGGCGGTACGCGGCAACACCGCCCTGGCAGATATACGCGCGATGCTAAAGCGCTAGAATCGACTACTTTTTAATCTACTTTCGGCGCCCCTTGCGCCACCAGAGGAAGCTTTTGTGGAAGCACTGCACAAGAAAATTCGCGAAGAAGGCATCGTGCTTTCCGACCAGGTACTCAAAGTCGACGCCTTTCTGAACCATCAGATCGACCCGGCGCTGATGAAGCTGATCGGCGACGAATTCGCCGCGCTGTTCAAGGACTCGGGGATCACCAAGATCGTTACCATCGAAGCCTCGGGCATCGCGCCGGCGATCATGACCGGCCTTAACCTCGGCGTGCCGGTGATTTTCGCCCGTAAGCAACAGTCCCTGACCCTGACGGAAAACCTGCTGTCGGCGACGGTGTATTCCTTCACCAAGAAAGTCGAAAGCACCGTGGCGATCTCCCCGCGCCACCTGACCAGCAGCGATCGCGTGCTGGTAATCGATGACTTCCTGGCCAACGGCAAGGCGTCCCAGGCGCTGATTTCGATCATCAAACAGGCCGGCGCCACCGTGGCGGGCCTGGGGATTGTGATCGAGAAGTCGTTCCAGGGTGGCCGTGCGGAGCTGGATGCCCAGGGCTACCGTGTTGAATCGCTGGCGCGGGTGAAGTCCCTGGCCGGTGGGGTCGTGACCTTCATCGACTGAAGGTGAGCGAGCACAGTTAAAAATGTGGGAGCGGGCTTGCTCGCGATAGCGGTGGATCAGCCACTCATGAACTGGCTGACAGACCGCATTCGCGAGCAAGCCCGCTCCCACATTGGGTTTGTGGTGGCCGTTAGTGTGTGGTGGCCTTGAGGCCTGCGAGCAGCAAGCGCTGATACAGGTCCTCTTTAAACCCCTGCGGCTTATCCAGGCGCATCCGCACCAGATGCCCGGGAAACGCCGCAGGCTCCGGCGCATCCAGCGCCGCCTTGCCCAACTCCAGAATCTCCGTCAGCTTGAACTTGCTCTTGAGCCAATTCAGCGCCCGCAACAAATCCCGCTCTTCATCACTGAAGTCACTGCCCAGCGGATACTCCGGAAACAGCCTTGAATGGCGCGCCTGCACCGCCTGCAACCGCTCGGGCGTATTGTCGGCAAAGCGTGGATCGAGCGCAAAATCCTTGGGCAACTTGCCGGCTTTTTGCGCCTGTTCGATCAAGTCGGCCTGGAACCGTGAGTCGGTGACATTGAGCAGCGCCTCGATCACCTTGGCGTCGGTCTGGCCGCGCAAGTCAGCGATGCCGTATTCCGTGATCACGATATCGCGCAGGTGTCGTGGAATCGTGCAATGGCCGTACTCCCAGACAATATTGGAGCTGACCTCGCCGGCCGATTCGCGCCAGCTGCGCAGGATCAGGATCGAGCGCGCGCCTTCCAGTGCATGACCCTGGGCGACAAAGTTGTATTGCCCGCCCACACCGCTGAGCACGCGGCCGTCTTCCAATTGGTCGGCAACGCCTGCACCCAGCAACGTCACCATGATCGCGCTGTTGATAAACCGCGCATCCACGCGCTGCAAACGCTTGAGTTCTTCCTGCCCGTACAGCTCGTTGATATAGCTGATGCGGGTCATGTTGAATGCCTGGCGCTTGGCGTGAGTCATTTCCTGCAAGCGCTGGTAAAAACTACGCGGCCCCAGGAAGAAACCGCCATGGATCGACACGCCGTCGGGCTGTGCTGCATCGTCCAGCAGGCCCGCGTTGGCCTGCGTCTGTGTCGCCACATCGGCGTAGACCTTGCGCCGCACAATCCCGGCATCGGCCAGCACCAGCAGGCCGTTGACGAACATCTCGCTGCAACCGTAGAGGCCCCGGGCAAACGGCTCGACCCCGCCCTCACGGCTGATCAGCGGCGCCCATTGGTACACATCCAGGTCAGTGAGCAACTGCCGGTAGCCTTCGTTATCGGCCTGGCGCGCCAGCAGCGCAGCGGTCAGGGCGTCACCCATCGAACCAATGCCGATCTGCAAGGTACCGCCATCGCGCACCAGGGTGCTGGCGTGCAAACCGATGAAATGGTCCTGGAACCCCACCGGCATGTTCGGTGTGGAGAACAGTGTGGTGTGGTCTTTCTCGTCGATCAGGAAGTCGAACTGGTCCATGCCCAACTCGGCGTCGCCCGGCATGTAGGGCAAGTCCTCATGCACCTGGCCGACCACCAGGATGGTCTCCCCGGCCGCGCGGCGCTTGGCGATCATCGGCAACAGGTCGAGGGTGATATCAGGGTTGCAGCTCAGGCTCAGGCGATCCGGGTGCTCACTGCTGCTGGCCACCAACTGTGCAACCAGGTTCAGGCCGGCAGCGTTGATATCGCGGGCGGCATGGCTGTAGTTGCTGCTGACGTAATCCTGCTGGGCCTGGGCGCTGTGCAACAGGCTACCGGGCTGCATGAAGAACTGCTGCACGTGGATATTGGCCGGCAGGCTGTCCTTGCGCAGGGCGGCGAGGAAGTCCAGTTCAGGATAGTCGCCAAACACCCGCTCGATAAACGGTTCGAGAAAGCGCTTGTGCAAACCATCGCCCAACGGCGGGCGGCCCAGGCTCAGGGCGGTGTAGATCGTCAGCTCGCGCTCGGGCAGCTTGGCGATGCGCCGGTACAACGCGTTGGCAAACAGGTTCGGCTTGCCCAGGCCCAGCGGCATCCCCATGTGAATATGCGCAGGCAAGCGTGCCAGTACGTCGTCGACCGCTTGCTCGATTGAACACAACTGCACCATCCGACCCTCCTGAACATTCCATGAATTGGGGTTGGACCGAGCTTGCCGGGTCTTTGCTGCAATGAACAGCCTTGGCAACCAAATTGCGGGCACAAAAAAGCCGCTGGTCAGCGGCTTTTTGGCGAAGATCGGTTTATTTCAAACCAGACATCTTCTCGATCGCACCTTTGAGGTCAGCATCCGAGCAATCGGCGCACGTCCCTTTAGGCGGCATGGCATTGATGCCGGTGATGGCCTTGGCCAGGATGCCGTCAAGGCCGCCCTGGTGGTCGGCGCGCTCTTTCCAGGCTGCGGTGTCACCGATTTTCGGTGCGCCCAACAGGCCTGTGCTGTGGCAAGCGTTGCAGTGTTTGGCAATGATCTCGTCCGGCGTTTTCGCGCCGCCGCCGCCCGCTGTCACAGCGACTTCCATGCCCTTGCATTCTTCACCCTGAATACAGACCTTCCCGACGGGTTCAAGGCGCTTGGCAATATCATCATTGGTCGCAGCTTGAGCGCTGGCAGCCCAAAGGGCCAGTACGGTTGCTGGTACAGCCAGCATTTTCATAATTAGGTTCACGCGTTCACCCTCATGGTGGCTATTCACGCCTGCGGCCACGGTTTCGCAGGCGGCGAAAGTATAACGGTTAGGCCGCCTCACTGAAACAACCCTATTATCCAAGGGGAGATTCAGCAGGGCGAAATGCAACTACGGGCACCTCTGCAAGGTAGGCAGGGCGCCTCTTCTGTTAAAAGTTCGCGGGTGTGGCTGCGCTGATTAGTCGCGCCGGCACATCGAACGGATTGCGAAAACGGTGCGGCTTGGTGCTTTCAAAGTAGTAGCTATCGCCGGCTTCGAGCACAAAAATTTCGGCGCCTACCACCAATTCCAGACGACCCTCCAGCAGGATCCCGGTTTCCTCGCCATCATGGGTCAGCATTTCCTCGCCGGTATCAGCGCCTGGCGGGTAGATTTCGTTGAGAAACGCAATCGCCCGGCTGGGATGTGCCCGGCCCACCAGTTTCATGGTGACCGCGCCATCGGAGATGTCGATCAGCTCATTGGCTTTATAGACGATCTGCGTCGGTTTTTCCTGGAGGATCTCTTCGGAAAAGAACTCGACCATGGACATGGGGATGCCGCCCAGCACCTTGCGCAAGGAGCTGATGGAGGGGCTGACACTGTTTTTCTCGATCATCGAAATGGTGCTGTTGGTGACGCCCGCACGCTTGGCGAGTTCACGCTGGGAAAGACCTTTCAGTTTACGGATGGATTGCAGTCGTTCGCCGACGTCCAATGCAGGAGCCTCCTAGGATTCAGGCTTTGTTGTAATTGAGCGTTATCATGGCGACAGCGTTCAGTATTTACAACACTTTGGTCTGAATCCCGGTGGGCTTCATCTGTAGCCGGCGGCTAAGTGCCGGAATAGAGCCGTGGCACGCGGCGCAGGTTGCAGAAAATCTGATAGGGGATGGTCTCGGCGGCGGTCGCCACATCGCTGGCGAGGATGTTTTTGCCCCACAACTCGACGGTTGAACCCAGACCCGCCTGGGGTACATCGGTCAGGTCGATGCACAGCATGTCCATCGACACCCGCCCCAACAACTGGCTGCGCTGGCCGGCGACCAGTACCGGCGTGCCGGTCGGCGCATGCCGTGGATAACCATCGGCATAACCCATGGCAACCACACCGATACGCATCGGCTTGGGCGTCACGAATCGCGCGCCGTAACCCACTGGCTCGCCCGCCGGTAATTCGCGCACGCAGATGACTTTCGACTCCAGGGTCATCACCGGCTGCAAACGCGCGGCAACCGCCTGGTCTTCGCCGAAGGGCGTCGCACCGTAAAGCATGATGCCGGGCCGTACCCAGTCGCTGGAAACGCTCGGCCAGCCCATCACCGACGGCGAGTTGCGCAGGCTGACCTGGGCCGCCAAGCCCTGGCGCGCGGCCTCGAAGACCGCGACCTGTTCATCGCTGCTCGCGCAGTCCAGTTCATCGGCACGGGCGAAGTGGCTCATCAACACGATCTTGGCCACTTTGCCACTGGCCAGCAGGCGCTGGTAAGCGTCGTGATAATCCTTGGGATGCAACCCGACCCGGTGCATGCCCGAATCCAGCTTCAACCACACCGTCAGCGGCTTGCTCAGGCGCGCCTGTTCAATCGCTTCCAGCTGCCACAACGAATGCACCACGCACCAGAAGTCATGCTCGATGATCAGCGGCAGTTCGTCGGCCTCGAAGAACCCTTCGAGCAACAACACCGGCCCACCAACTCCGGCAGCGCGCAGTTCCAGCGCCTCCTCGATACAGGCCACGGCAAAACCGTCGGCCTGGTCTTCCAGGGCCTGGGCCACGCGCACGGCGCCATGGCCGTAGGCGTCGGCCTTGATCACGGCAAGGGCCTTGGCCCCGGTCAGTTCGCGGGCCAATTGGTAGTTGTGGCGCAGGGCTTGTAGGTCGATCAGGGCACGGGCAGGACGCATGGCGGCAGGCTTCTAGGCGGCGGTAGGAAGAAAAAACCGGTACCGACCGACAGCGCCGGCACCGGAAGAGGGATCGTTTAAGGCAGAGCGGCCACGACAGACAGCTCGACCAGGATTTCTGGCTCACACAGTTTCGACTCGACCGTGGCACGGGCGGGTGCGACGCCTTTTGGCAGCCACTTGTCCCATACCGCGTTCATGCCGGCAAAGTCGGCGTCGATGTCTTTGAGGTAGATCGTCACCGACAGCAACTTGGTTTTGTCGGTACCGGCCAGATCCAGCAAACGCTCGATATTGGCCAGGGTTTCACGGGTCTGCTGTTCAATCCCGGCACTCATGTCGTCGCCGACCTGCCCTGCCAGATACACGGTACCGCTGTGGACAACGATCTGGCTCATGCGCTCATTGGTGAGCTGGCGCTGGATTGACATGTTTTGTGGACTCCTGAGGGCTGCCATAACGGGAAATATCAAGGCCTGCGGCACTGATCTGCGGGGTTTTCTTGGCCATCAGGTCCGCCAGCAAGCGACCAGAGCCACAGGCCATGGTCCAGCCGAGGGTGCCGTGGCCGGTATTCAAGAACAGATTCTTGAAAGGGGTGGCGCCGACAATTGGCGTACCGTCCGGGGTGGTCGGGCGCAGGCCGGTCCAGAACGTCGCTTCACTCAAATCACCGCCCTGAGGATAAAGGTCGTTGACGATCATCTCCAGGGTTTCGCGCCGGCGTGGGTTCAGCGACAGGTCAAAACCGGCTATTTCAGCCATGCCACCGACCCGGATGCGGTTGTCGAAGCGAGTGATCGCGACCTTGTAGGTTTCGTCGAGAATGGTCGAGGTCGGAGCCATCGCCGGGTTGGTGATCGGCACGGTCAGGGAGTAACCCTTGAGCGGGTACACCGGCGCCTTGATCCCCAGCGGCTTGAGCAACTGTGGCGAGTAACTGCCCAGGGCCAGCACGTAGCGGTCAGCGGTTTCCAGCTTGCCGTCGATCCACACACCGTTGATACGATCACCGGCGTGGTCCAGGCGCTGAATGTCTTGCTCGAAACGGAACTCAACGCCCAACTGCTTGCACATATCGGCCAGGCGCGTGGTGAACATCTGGCAGTCGCCGGTCTGGTCATTGGGCAGGCGCAAGGCACCGGCCAGGATATCCGTGACGCTGGCCAGGGCCGGCTCGACGCGGGCGATACCGGCACGGTCGAGCAGCTCGAACGGTACGCCGGACTCTTTGAGCACGGCAATATCCTTGGCCGCACCATCCAGTTGTGCCTGGGTGCGGAACAATTGGGTAGTACCCAGGCTACGGCCTTCGTAGGCAATGCCGGTTTCAGCGCGCAGTTCATCGAGGCAGTCGCGGCTGTACTCGGACAGACGCACCATGCGCTCCTTGTTCACCGCATAGCGATTGGCGGTGCAGTTGCGCAGCATCTGCGCCATCCACAAGTACTGGTCGATATTGGCCGTGGCCTTGATCGCCAGTGGCGCATGGCGCTGCAGCAACCACTTGATAGCCTTGAGCGGTACGCCCGGCGCGGCCCATGGCGACGCATAGCCGGGCGAGACCTGGCCGGCGTTGGCGAAGCTGGTCTCCATTGCAACGGCCGGCTGACGGTCGACCACGACCACCTCAAAACCGGCACGCGCCAAATAGTAGGCACTGGCCACACCAATGACACCGCTACCCAAGACCAAAACGCGCATTTTTATATCCTCATCACGGCTTGACCGCTGACGTTTGTTGTTCAGCACAAAGATGTGGGCAGTATAAAAAGCAATGACCAGTGCATTTCACTATATAAGTGCCTATATTTGGCGACAATTCTCGGCAAAAACCCTTTTCACGGAGGAGCATCCCCTATGCGGACCAATACCCAGACCAAGCGGGAGCTGGACAAGATCGACCGCAACATCCTGCGCATCCTGCAAGCGGACGGGCGGATTTCGTTTACCGAGCTGGGGGAAAAGGTAGGGCTGTCGACCACGCCCTGCACCGAACGGGTCCGGCGCCTGGAGCGCGAGGGCATCATCATGGGCTACAACGCCCGCCTCAATCCGCAGCACTTGAAGGGTAGCCTGCTGGTGTTTGTCGAGATCAGCCTCGACTACAAATCCGGCGATACCTTCGAAGAGTTCCGACGTGCTGTGCTGAAACTGCCCCATGTGCTGGAGTGCCACCTGGTTTCAGGGGATTTCGACTACCTGGTGAAGGCGCGGATTTCCGAGATGGCTTCGTACCGCAAACTGCTGGGCGACATCCTGCTCAAGCTGCCCCATGTGCGCGAATCCAAGAGCTATATCGTGATGGAAGAGGTGAAGGAAAGCCTGAACCTGCCGATCCCGGATTGAGAGTACGCCGCATATTCCTGTGGGAGCGGGCTTGCTCGCGAATGCGGTGTATCAGTCAACATATCCATGACTGACCCACCGCATTCGCGAGCAAGCCCGCTCCCACATTTTGACCACGTACATCGGCTAGACCAGCACCTGCCGGGTGGTCGCCATGTACTCGTGGATCTGCTTCTCCACCCGCGGGTGAATCAGCTCCACCGGCCCACGGTTGTTGGGGCATGGCAAGCTGGGCGTAGTACCAAACAACCTACAGATCAATGGGCGCTCGTCGTACACCGTGCAACCGTTGGGCCCCAGGTGTACACAGTTCAGCTCATCCATGGCCGCTTCCTGCTCGGCTGCGGTCTTGCGCGGCAGGCGCGACATTTCCTCGGTGGATGTAGTCACCGGCCCACAGCAATCATGGCAACCCGGCACACACTCAAACGAGGGAATCTGCCGGCGCAGCGCGTTGACTTTCTGGCTGTTGCAACTCATCGAAACCCATACCGAACGGCGAATAGGTGTGGATTTTGCCCTAAAACCCCTGGGTGAGACAGCTTCACCCGACCGCTGTATCCTGCGTCAAATTTTCCAGACACGGATGCTTCCCATGATCGCCAGCGCCCGGCACACCGCTTCCTACTACGCCGCCAGCAGCCTGCCGCAACCCGATTACCCGGCCTTGGCGGGCGAAGTCGTCGCCGATGTGTGCGTGGTGGGCGGCGGGTTCTCTGGGTTGAATACGGCCCTGGAGTTGGCTGAACGCGGGTTTAGCGTGGTGCTGCTGGAGGCGCGCAAGATCGGCTGGGGCGCCAGCGGGCGCAATGGCGGACAGTTGATTCGTGGCGTCGGCCATGGCCTCGATCAGTTTGCCAATGTGGTCGGCACCGAAGGCGTGCGGCAGATGAAGTTGATGGGCCTGGAAGCCGTGGAAATCGTGCGCCAGCGGGTCGAGCGCTTCCAGATTGATTGCGACCTGACCTGGGGTTACTGCGACCTCGCCAACAAGCCCCGCGACCTGCAAGGCTTGGCCGCCGATGCCGAAGAGTTGCACGACCTGGGTTATCGCCATGAACTGCGCCTGCTGCAAGCCGGGGAAATGCGCAGCGTGATCGGGTCCGACCGTTACGTGGGCGGCATGATCGACATGGGCTCCGGCCACCTGCACCCGCTGAACCTGGCCCTCGGTGAAGCCGCCGTCGCCCAGCAGTTGGGCGCACGGCTGTTTGAACAGTCCCAGGTGCTGCGCATCGACTACGGCCCTGAAGTCAAAGTCCACACCGCCCAGGGTTGCGTGCGCGCCAAGACCCTGGTGCTGGGCTGCAATGCCTATCTCAATGGCCTCAACCCCCACCTGAGCGGCAAGGTGCTGCCCGCCGGCAGCTACATCATCGCCACCGAACCCTTAAGCCCGGCCCAGGCCGCCGAACTGCTGCCGCAAAACATGGCCGTGTGTGATCAGCGGGTCACAGTGGATTACTTCCGGCTGTCGGCCGACCGGCGCCTGCTGTTTGGCGGTGCCTGCCATTATTCCGGGCGTGATCCCCAGGACATTGGCGCGTATATGCGGCCGAAGATGCTCAAGGTTTTCCCGCAATTGGCCGAGGTGAAGATCGACTACCAATGGGGCGGCATGATCGGCATCGGTGCCAACCGCCTACCGCAGATTGGCCGGCTGGCCGACCACCCCAATGTGTACTTTGCCCAGGCCTATGCCGGCCACGGTCTGAACGCCACCCACCTGGCGGGCAAGCTGCTGGCCGAAGCCATCAGCGGCCAGCACCGTGGGCGCTTCGATCTGTTTGCCCAGGTGCCCCACATCACCTTCCCCGGCGGCAAGCATTTGCGCTCACCGCTATTGGCCCTGGGCATGCTCTGGCACCGCATGAAAGAACTGCTCTGACTCACCCGCGCCAGAACGGCTTCAAGCCTTCCTGGCGCGCCTGTTCGGCAGTCAGGCCGATATCACGCAATTGCTCCCGGCTCAGGCCCAGCAAGGCCTTGCGCGTATGGCGACGGCGCCAGAACAGTTCCCAGCGGCTCGGATTGCCAGGCGCCAGCCCGGTCATCCCACGTTCCTGCCCTGCTTCCAGTTCCTGACTGTGTAGCGCCAGCCGCACATCGCTCAAGCCACTCATTGTCCTGCCCCTCATTTGCCTGTTGCCATGAGTGACTAGAATGAATGGCGCGACAAAACCATTACAGATTCAACAAACCTTTATTAAATCCATACAGATACTGCCAAACGCAGGCTGAATCCTGTATTTTCCCTTCATCTGTACTGGTCCCCCGGGAGCGACCGCCATGACCCTCTACGTCAATCTCGCCGAATTGCTGGGTACCCGCATCGAACAGGGCTTCTATCGCCCCGGCGATCGCCTGCCCTCGGTACGTGCCCTGAGCGTGGAACATGGGGTCAGCCTGAGCACCGTGCAGCAGGCTTATCGGCTGCTGGAAGACAACGGCCTGGCCACGCCCAAGCCAAAATCCGGCTACTTCGTGCCCGTCGGGCGCGAGCTGCCGGCGCTGCCCGCCGTGGGTCGGCCGGCCCAGCGTCCGGTGGAAATTTCCCAGTGGGACCAGGTACTGGAGCTGGTCCGCGCGGTGCCGCGCAAAGACGTCATACAGTTGGGCCGCGGCATGCCGGATGTACTGTCACCGACCATCAAGCCCTTGCTGCGCAGCCTCGCCCGGGTCAGCCGGCGCCAGGACCTGCCGGGCCTGTACTACGACAACATCTACGGCTGTATGGAATTGCGTGAGCAAATAGCCCGTCTGTCATTGGATTCCGGCTGCCAGCTCGACGCCCAGGACATCGTGATCACCACCGGCTGCCACGAGGCGTTGTCCTCCAGCATCCGTGCGATTTGCGAGCCCGGCGATATCGTCGCCGTGGACTCGCCGAGCTTCCACGGCGCCATGCAAACCCTCAAGGGCCTGGGCATGAAAGCCCTGGAAATCCCCACCGACCCGCTGACCGGTATCAGCCTCGAAGCCCTGGAACTGGCCCTGGAGCAATGGCCGATCAAGGTTATCCAGCTGACCCCCAACTGCAACAACCCCCTGGGCTACATCATGCCCGAGGCGCGCAAGCGGGCATTGCTGACCCTGGCCCAGCGCTTTGACGTGGCGATTATCGAAGACGATGTGTATGGCGAACTGGCCTACAGCTACCCACGACCGCGCACCATCAAATCCTTCGACGAAGATGGCCGTGTCCTACTCTGCAGCTCATTCTCCAAGACCCTGGCCCCCGGCCTGCGGATCGGCTGGGTGGCACCTGGCCGTTATCTGGAACGGGTGCTGCACATGAAGTACATCAGCACCGGTTCGACCGCCACCCAACCACAGATCGCCATTGCCGAATTCCTCAAGAACGGGCACTTCGAACCCCATTTGCGGCGGATGCGTACCCAATACCAACGCAATCGCGACCTGATGCTCGATTGGGTCAGCCGTTATTTCCCCGCCGGCACCCGGGCCAGCCGGCCCCAGGGCAGCTTTATGCTGTGGGTGGAACTGCCCGACGGGTTCGATACCCTCAAGCTCAACCGGGCCTTGGTCGAACAAGGGGTGCAGATTGCGGTAGGCAGCATCTTTTCCGCCTCGGGCAAATACCGGAACTGCCTGCGGATGAACTACGCTGCCAAGCCAACACCCCAGGTTGAAGAGGCGGTGCGCAAGGTCGGGGCAACAGCGATCAAGATGCTGGCCGAAGCCGAGCCACGGGTGGACTGACCTTTTGCCATCAATCACCGTCATATACCCACCACCGCCCTGATTCGGAACCTGTCTCCTTGATGAGCCAAAGGCTGTTAGCGTTTTTCCTGCTCGGGTTCCTGGGCCTGGGCGGTTGCGCCACCCTGGACGTACCCCGCGTGCCCAGCGAGGCGCTGCCGGCGACGCAGTCCGCCTTCGGCCGCTCGATCCAGGCCCAGGCCGCGCCCTACAAGGGCCGCTCCGGGTTTCGCCTGCTGCCCAACAGCAGCGAAGCGTTCATGGCCCGCGCCGAACTGATCCGCAATGCCCAGACCAGCCTCGACTTGCAGTACTACATCGTCCATGACGGCATCAGCACGCGCATGCTGGTAGACGAGTTGCTCACGGCGGCCGACCGTGGCGTGCGGGTGCGCATCCTGCTGGACGACACCACCAGCGACGGCCTGGACCAAATCATCGCCACCCTGGCCGCGCACCCGCAGATCCAGATTCGCCTGTTCAACCCATTGCACCTGGGCCGCAGCACCGGGGCGACGCGCGCCATGGGCCGGTTGTTCAACCTGTCGCTGCAACACCGGCGCATGCACAACAAGCTGTGGCTGGCGGATAACAGCGTGGCGATTGTCGGCGGGCGCAACCTGGGAGATGAGTATTTCGATGCCGAGCCCAACCTGAACTTCACCGACATCGACATGCTCAGCGTGGGGCCGGTGGCCGAACAGCTGGGCCACAGCTTTGATCAGTACTGGAACAGTGCGCTGAGCAAGCCTATCGCCGACTTTATCTCCAGCGCCCCGTCCTCCCGCGACCTGGCCACGGCGCGCGGGCTGCTGGAGACGTCCCTGGCCGAGTCGCGCCAGCAAAACCATGCCCTGTATAACCGCCTGCGGACCTACAAGACCCAACCACGCATGGAGATCTGGCGCCGGGAACTGATCTGGGCCTGGAACCAGGCGCTGTGGGACGCGCCGAGCAAGGTCCTGGCCAAGGCCGATCCTGATCCACGCTTGCTGCTCACCACTCAACTGGCGCCCGAGCTGGAAGGTGTGCGCCACGAACTGATGATGATCTCGGCCTACTTCGTCCCTGGCCAACCGGGCCTGGTGTACCTGACCAGTCGCGCGGACGCGGGGGTTGCGGTGAGCCTTTTGACCAACTCCCTGGAAGCCACCGACGTACCGGCGGTACACGGCGGCTACGCCCCCTATCGCAAGGCGCTGCTGGAACACGGGGTGAAACTCTACGAGCTGCGCCGCCAACCTGGAGACGGCGGCGGTGGCAGTGGCCCGCACCTGCTGGGCAGCCGTTCGCTGTATGGCTCGGACTCCAGCCTACACAGCAAGGCAATGATCTTTGATCGACAAAAATCGTTTATCGGCTCGTTCAATTCCGACCCGCGGTCGGTGCTGTGGAACACCGAAGTCGGGGTATTGGTGGACAGCCCGGAGCTGGCCGAGCATGTGCGCAAGCTGGCCCTGCAAGGGATGGCACCGGCCTTGAGTTATGAGGCCAAGCTGCAGGGTGGCCAAGTGGTCTGGGTGACGGAAGATAACGGCCAACTGCACACCCTGACCCGCGAACCAGGCAGTTGGTGGCGCCGGTTCAATGCCTGGTTCGCCACCACGGTGGGCTTGGAACGCATGCTCTGAATCCCTGTAGGAGCAGGCTTGCCTAGGCTGGTTGCTCGGCGCCAAACGCTCCTTGGCGCAGCAACAAAATCACCAGCCCCAACGCCCCCGCCGCCATCAACAGCGGCAACGCATGCCCGCTGATCCACTGGCTACCGGCGCCCGCCACCAGCGGCCCGATCAGGCAGCCAATGCCCCACAACTGCGCAATATGGGCATTGGCCCGCACCAGCGCATCGTCACGGTAGCGCTCGCCGATCAGAATCAACGACAAGGTGAACAAGCCGCCGGCGCTGGCACCAAACAGTACCCAGATCGGCCAGATCAGCCAGGTATCGAGCAACGGCGCAATCGCCAGGCTCGACACCAGCAACAGCACCGCACACCCCAGGAACAGGGTGCGCCTGGGCAGGTAATCGGCCAACGCACCAATCGGCAATTGCAGCAGCGCATCGCCTACAACCACGGTGCTGACCATCGCCAGTGCCACCTCGGCAGTGAAACCCTGCTGCAGGCAATACACCGGCAGCAGTGTCAGAATCATCGCCTCGAACGCGGCAAACAACGCCACCGCCCAGGCAATCGCCGGCAAGCCCCGGCAAAATCCCCATAAATCGCCAAAGGTCACGCTGAAGGCCTCCGCCGTCGGTGCCCCGCTACGCCCCAGCAGCAGGAATGGCGCAACGATCAACAGAGCGACGCCAACCCAAAAGCCATAGTCATGATCGGTACCCAGCACGCCGAGCAACAACGGCCCCGACAGCTGGCTCAAGGCGTAGGTACAGCCATACAGCGCCACCAGCCGGCCACGCCACTGTTCCACCACCAGTTGGTTGATCCAGCTTTCGCCGAGGATAAACACAATGGTCAGGATCACCCCGATCATCAACCGCAGCACCAGCCACACCGGGTAGCTGGGCAATACCGCCAGCAAACCGATGGAAATCGCCCCGGCCCACAGGCACAGGCGCATCAGGTTTGCCGTGCCCAGCCAGGAAGCCAGGCGACTGGACACCTTGGCGCCCAGCAACACGCCGAACGCCGGCATGGCCGCCATGATGCCGATGGCAAAGTTGCCATAGCCCCAGCTTTCCAGGCGCAGGGACACCAGCGGCATGCTGACGCCCAGGGCAAGGCCGACGCTGAGCACCGAAGCCAGGACGGCGAAGTAAGTCGCCCAACGCATTGCCACGCTCCTGTGGATAACTCATTTATGGACGGTAAAACGAACTGTAGGAGCGAGCTTGCTCGCGAAGAACTCAAGGACACCGCGTTCAACCAGACAGAACGCGTTATCGTTGACGTTTTTCGCGAGCAAGCTCGCTCCTACAAGGGATCAGCTAGGTTGCTTACAGCTTGATCCAGGTCGCCTTCAGTTCGGTGTATTTATCGAACGCGTGCAGCGACTTGTCGCGACCGTTACCCGACTGCTTGAACCCGCCAAACGGCGCGGTCATGTCACCGCCATCGTACTGGTTGATCCACACGCTGCCGGCACGCAGGGCCTTGGCGGTCAGGTGTGCCTTGGAGATATCCGAGGTCCATACCGCAGCGGCCAGGCCATAAGGCGTGTCGTTGGCGATGGCTACGGCTTCTTCAGCGCTGTCGAAGGTAATCACCGACAGGACCGGGCCAAAGATCTCTTCCTGGGCAATCTTCATGGCGTTGGTCACGCCGTCGAAAATCGTCGGCTCGACGTAGGTACCGCCGGTCTCCTGCAGGGTACGCTTGCCACCGGCCACCAGTTTGGCGCCATCGGCGTGCCCGGCTTCGATGTACGACAGCACGGTGTTCATCTGCTGGGTATCCACCAGCGCACCGACGTTAGTGGCCGGGTCCAGCGGGTTGCCCGGCTTCCAGCCCTTGAGGGCCTCGATCACCATCGGCAGGAATTTGTCCTTGATCGAACGCTCCACCAGAAGGCGCGAGCCGGCGGTGCAAACTTCGCCCTGGTTGAAGGCGATGGCGCCAGCGGCGGATTCGGCAGCGGCTTGCAGGTCCGGAGCATCGGCAAACACGATGTTCGGGCTCTTGCCGCCAGCTTCCAGCCAGACGCGCTTCATGTTCGACTCGCCGGAGTAGATCATCAGTTGCTTGGCGATCTTGGTGGAACCGGTGAACACCAAGGTGTCCACGTCCATATGCAGCGCCAGGGCCTTGCCCACGGTGTGGCCGTAGCCCGGCAGCACGTTGAGCACGCCTTTGGGGATACCGGCTTCAACGGCCAGGGCAGCGATGCGGATGGCGGTCAGCGGCGATTTTTCCGACGGTTTGAGGACGACCGAGTTACCGGTGGAAAGCGCCGGTCCCAGTTTCCAGCAGGCCATCATCAGCGGGAAGTTCCACGGCACGATGGCCGCCACCACGCCGACGGGCTCGCGGGTCACCAGGCCCAGTTGGTCATGGGGAGTGGCAGCGACCTCGTCGTAAATCTTGTCGATGGCCTCGCCGCTCCAGCTCAGGGCTTGCGCTGCGCCTGGAATGTCGATGCCCAGGGAATCACCGATTGGCTTGCCCATGTCCAAGGTTTCAAGCAGGGCCAGCTCTTCGGCATTGGCCTTGAGCAGCGCGGCGAAACGGATCATGGTGGCTTTGCGCTTGGCCGGGGCCAGGCGTGACCAGGCGCCGGAGTTGAAGGTGGCACGGGCGTTTTCCACGGCGCGCTGGGCGTCGGCGACGTCACAGCTGGCAACCGTGGTCAGCAGGCGGCCATCGACCGGGCTGAGGCATTCGAACGTGTCGCCGGAAACGGCGGCGGTGTATTCGCCATTGATGTACGCGCGGCCTTCAATCTTCAGGTCCTTGGCGCGTTGTTCCCAGTCGGCACGGGTCAGGGTGGTCATGCGAGTGTCCTCCTCTTATTAAATATAAGGGCCCGGCGTAATCACCAGTTCCCTTCCAAATGCTTGCCCGGCCAGCCAGCTATTCGGTCCGAGGCACCCGCCACCCTAAACCAGCCGCCGGGGATGTTTCAATATATTTGACATAACGGCCGCAAACGCCCTTGCGATGTTCATTTTAATAAACATAGACTTTGGCTCTCCAACCCCAGGCCTAGACGGGATACGTGCATGAACATTCAGGATATCGTCGATTTCAGCCAGGCGAACACCGCCGCCGAACGCTACCGCCCCGCCGCAGAAAAAATCCTCAAGGGCGATCCCGAGCAAACGGTCTACAACCACTACAACAGCCCGTGCGGCCAGATGAACGCCGGGGTCTGGGAAGGTGAAGCCGGGCAATGGAAGGTCAACTACACCGAACACGAGTATTGCGAGATCGTGCAGGGGGTTTCGGTGCTGCGCGATGCCGACGGCAACGCCAAGACCTTGCGCGCCGGCGATCGCTTCGTCATCCCGGCCGGCTTCAGTGGCACCTGGGAAGTGCTGGAGTCATGCCGCAAGATCTACGTGATATTCGAAGAAAAGGCCTGATCGGTCGCGCGCGACTTTTTCCAAGGCAAAAAAAACCCGCATCGTGAGATACGGGTTTTTTTCACAAGAAAGAAAACCAATTACTTGATTTTGCCTTCTTTGTAGATCACGTGCTTGCGAACGCGCGGGTCGAACATTTTCTTTTCGAGCTTGTCCGGGGTAGTACGCTTGTTCTTGTCGGTAGTGTAGAAGTGACCAGTACCGGCGCTAGAGATCATTCGAATCAATTCACGCATGATATAGCTCCTTAGATTTTGCCGTCGCGGCGCAGTTCAGCGAGCACGACAGTGATGCCACGCTTGTCGATGATGCGCATGCCTTTGGCAGATACGCGCAGACGGACAAAACGTTTCTCTTCTTCAACCCAGAAGCGGTGATGCTGCAGGTTTGGCAGGAAACGACGACGGGTTTTGTTGTTTGCGTGGGAAATGTTATTCCCAGTCACCGGACCCTTACCGGTAACTTGACAGACTCTCGACATGCCTCAGCCCTCTAAAACCACATGCCCAACCCGGCATGGGTTGGCCGCTTAATCTCTCAGTCATTTGGCGCCAGGCGCCGCGTTTCTTTAAGGGTCTTACCGGCTACACCTACAGTGAAGGAACCGGGCCCCTAGAAAAGAGCGCTGCTTTATACCAGAAAGACCCCAGTGCAACAACAGCCGGTGTGTTTTTCCCGCTGTAAATCTCGCCCACACAGGCCCCAAGTGCAGCCAGGATGGGCCGCTGTACAATTGAACCGCTCGTCGCACCGAATGTTTTATCGCTGCTACGTGTACGCCAGGGCGCCGGGCAAAATGATCTGCAGTGCCATCAAAACAGCATTTACGGCCCCTGCACAGGTAAATATGGGCTAGTCATTTGCCAATCAGCCTACTACGGTAGGACTTTTCCAGACTGCACTCGCAGATGGGCCTTCGATCTGCACAGGAAACCGACCATGCGTCTCGCTGCCCTACCCTTATTGCTCGCCCCGCTCTTCCTCGCCCCGCTGGCCCAGGCAGCCTCTACGCTGAGCGTCTGCACCGAGGCCAGCCCCGAAGGGTTCGATGTGGTGCAATACAACTCGCTGACCACCACCAACGCCTCGGCGGATGTGCTGATGAACCGCCTGGTGGACTTCGACGCCGCGAGCGGCAAGCTGGTGCCGAGCCTGGCCGATAGCTGGGAAGTCTCGCCGGACGGCCTGACCTACACCTTTAAATTGCACCCGGACGTCAAATTCCACCGCACCGCGTACTTCAGCCCGAGCCGCAGCCTGACCGCCGAAGACGTGCGTTTCAGCTTCGAGCGCATGCTCGACCCGGCCAACCCCTGGCACAAGATCGCCCAGAGCGGCTTCCCCCATGCCCAGTCGTTGCAACTGCCAGCGCTGATCAAAAAGATCGACGCCCTGGACCCGCTGACCGTGCGTTTTACCCTGGATCACGCCGACTCCACGTTCCTTGCCGCGCTGAGCATGGGCTTTGCCTCGATCTACCCGGCCGAATACGCAGGCAAGCTGCTCAAGGCCGGCACCCCGGAAAAGCTCAATAGCCAACCCATCGGCACCGGGCCGTTCGTGTTCGGGCGCTTCCAGAAAGATGCGGCCATTCGCTACAAGGCCAACCCGGATTACTTTGCCGGCAAACCGGCTGTGGATAACTTGATCTTTGCCATCACCCCGGACGCCAATGTGCGCTTGCAGAAGCTGCGCCGGGATGAATGCCAGATTGCCTTGTCGCCCAAGCCCCTGGATATCGGTGAGGCGCAAAAGGACGCAGTGCTCAAGGTGGAAAAAACTGCCGCCTTCATGACGGCCTTTGTCGCCATCAACAGCCAGCACCCGCCACTGGACAAACCCGAAGTGCGCCAGGCAATCAACCTGGCCTTCGACAAGGCCAGCTACCTCAAGGCTGTGTTTGAAGGCACCGCCGAAGCTGCCAATGGGCCTTACCCGCCCAATACCTGGGGTTTTGCCAAGGAGCTGCCGGGGTATCCACAGGACATCGCCAAGGCCAAGGGGCTGCTGGATCGCGCCGGGCTCAAGGACGGTTTCAAGACCACTATCTGGACCCGGCCATCTGGCAGCCTGCTCAATCCCAACCCGAGCCTGGGCGCCCAGCTATTGCAGGCCGACCTGGCCAAGATCGGCATCCAGGCAGAGATCCGCGTGATCGAATGGGGCGAGCTGATCCGCCGCGCCAAGGCCGGTGAGCACGACCTGCTGTTCATGGGCTGGGCCGGCGACAATGGCGACCCGGACAACTTCCTGACCCCGCAGTTTTCCTGCGCGGCGGTCAAATCCGGCACCAACTTCGCCCGTTACTGCGACCCGGCTCTGGACAAGCTGATCAGCGCTGGCAAGACCACCAACGAGCAAGGCGTGCGCAGCAAGCTGTACCAACAGGCGCAGGCGCAGATCCAACAGCAGGCGCTATGGTTGCCACTGGCTCACCCGACGGCCTTTGCCCTGACACGCAAGAATGTCGAGGGGTACCAGGTCAGCCCGTTTGGGCGGCAGGACTTCTCCAAAGTCAGCGTCAAACCCTGACCCGCCCCTTGTAGGAACCGGCTTGCCGGCTCCTACAAGGGATTGCGTTATATCCATCCATATTCGGCCATCGACAGCGGGTCACCATCGCCGACAATAATGTGATCCAGTACCCGCACATCCACCAGATCCAGGGCCTTTTGCAGCACTTTGGTCAATTTTCGATCAGCAATGCTCGGCTCGGTGCTCCCGGATGGATGGTTGTGACACAGGATCAATGCCGCAGCGTTGTAGTCCAGGGCGCGCTTGACCACTTGTCGCGGGTAGACCGTAGCGCTGTCGATGGTGCCCTGGAACAATGCTTCGAAGCCCAGCACCCGATGCCTTGAGTCGAGAAACAGGCAACCAAATATCTCGTGGGGCTCATGACGCAGCAGGGCCTTGAGGTAATCACGCACCGCCACCGGGCTTTCCAGCACCGACTCATTACGCACATGCTCGGCCAGATGGCGCCGACCCATTTCCAGCACAGCCTGCAGTTGGGCAAACTTCGCCGGCCCCAGGCCCAGATGCTGGATGAATACGCTCTGCCGGGCCTCCAGCAGCGCACGCAGGCTGCCAAATTGCGCCAACAGATGGCGCGCCAGGTCCACGGCACTTTTACCCGAGACGCCGGTACGCAGGAAAATCGCCAGCAGCTCGGCATCCGAGAGACTCGCCGCCCCCAACTCCAAAAGCTTCTCCCGTGGCCGCTCCGCCACAGGCCAGTTGCGAATACTCATGGCACCTCCGTGTGCATGTGCGCCGCTGTTGCATGGCGGGCGCTGTGTTATCTTAGCCGCTCTTTTTTGCGCGCGATTTCACCTGGGGAGGGGGGATCGCAACGCCATCACTGAACTGGAAAGGCAAACCAATGCAGCGTCTGTATCGGAAACGCATCGTTCTCGGCGTCGGCGGCGGCATTGCCGCCTACAAGAGCGCAGAGTTGGTTCGCAGGCTCCTGGACCAGGGCGCCGAAGTGCGTGTGGTCATGACCCGTGGCGGCAGTGAGTTCATCACCCCGCTGACCATGCAGGCCCTGTCCGGCCACCCGGTTCACCTGGATTTGCTGGACCCGGCCGCCGAAGCTGCCATGGGTCATATCGAGCTGGCAAAATGGGCCGACCTGGTGCTGATCGCACCCGCCACTGCCGACCTGATCGCCCGCCTCGCCCAAGGCATTGCCGACGATCTGCTGACCACACTGGTACTGGCCACCGACGCCACTGTCGCCATCGCTCCCGCGATGAACCAGGCCATGTGGCGCGACCCGGCGACCCAGGCCAACACCCAACTGCTGCAAAGCCGTGGCCTCAAGGTCTTCGGCCCGGCCTCCGGCAGCCAGGCCTGTGGCGACGTCGGCCTGGGCCGCATGCTCGAAGCCACCGACCTGGCGCTGTGCGCCGCCGAGTGCTTCCAGCACCTGGCCCTGACCGGCAAGCACGTGCTGATTACCGCCGGCCCGACCCAGGAAAACATCGACCCGGTGCGCTACATCACCAACCATAGCTCAGGGAAAATGGGCTTTGCCCTGGCTGAAGCGGCGGTTGAGGCAGGCGCGCGCGTGACCCTGATCACAGGCCCAGTGCATCTGCCAACCCCAGACCGGGTCACCCGCATCGACGTAGTCAGCGCCCGCGACATGCTTGCGGCCTGTGAGGCAGCGATTCCCTGCGATGTGTTTATCGCTTCGGCAGCGGTCGCAGACTACCGCCCGGAAGTGGTTGCGCCGCAAAAACTCAAGAAAGACCCTACAAGCGGCGACGGCCTGCTCCTGCAAATGGTGCGCAACCCGGACATTTTGGCCACCATCGCCACCCGCGCGGATCGTCCGTTCAGCGTCGGTTTCGCCGCCGAGACCGAAAACCTGCTGGACTACGCCGCACGCAAACTCAAAGACAAAAACCTCGACCTGATCGTTGCCAATGATGTCGCCAACCCGAGTATCGGCTTCAACAGCGAGGAAAACGCTTGCAGCGTGATTGACCGCGAACTGCACGCCACCCTTTTCGCCCAGACCAGCAAGGGCAAGATTGCCCGCCAACTGATCTCTTTTATCGCCCAACGGCTGAACCAGGTTTAATTTCCATGCACGCTTTGCAAGCCAAGATCCTCGACCCCCGCATCGGCAGCGAATTCCCACTGCCGGCCTACGCCACACCGGGCTCCGCCGGCCTGGACCTGCGCGCCATGCTCAAGCAGGACACCGTCCTTGAGCCGGGCCAGACTCTGCTGATCCCCACCGGCCTGTCGATCTACGTCGGCGATCCCGGCCTGGCAGCGCTGATCCTGCCGCGCTCCGGCCTGGGTCACAAACACGGGATCGTGCTGGGCAACCTCGTGGGCCTGATCGACTCCGACTACCAGGGCGAATTGATGGTCTCGTGCTGGAACCGTGGCCAGACCGCTTTCAACATCGCCGTCGGCGAGCGCATCGCTCAACTGGTCCTGGTGCCGGTGGTGCAAGCGCATTTCGAGCTGGTGACCGAGTTCGACGAAACCCAGCGTGGCGCGGGCGGTTTCGGGCATTCCGGCAGCCACTGACTACGCTCAGGCATGCCGGGCTCTGCGTCCGACATGCCCCGATGGCATTTTCGCACCACGAACTCTAGGGCAAAAACGCCGTCTTACCCTTCAGTTTGAGCCTGCCGGTCGCCACATTCAGGCCTGTCCGTACCGTATCGATGGAGTTTCCCCAGTGATGAGCAACGCAGCCCCAGTCGCACCGACGTTTCCCGACAGCATTTTCCGCGCCTACGACATCCGTGGCGTCGTGCCGAAAACCCTGACCGCCGAAACCGCCTACTGGATCGGCCGCGCCATCGGCTCCCAGAGCCTGGCCCAGGGCGAGCCCAACGTCTCGGTAGGCCGTGATGGCCGCCTGTCCGGCCCCGAGCTGGTGGAGCGCCTGATCCAGGGCCTGGCCGACAGCGGCTGCCATGTCAGCGACGTCGGCCTGGTGCCGACCCCGGCGCTGTACTACGCCGCCAACGTGCTGGCCGGCAAGTCGGGCGTCATGCTCACCGGCAGCCACAACCCGTCGGACTACAACGGCTTCAAGATCGTGATCGCCGGCGACACCCTGGCCAACGAACAGATCCAGGCCCTGCACACGCGCCTGAAAACCAACGACCTGACCAGCGGCAAAGGCAGCATCACCCAGGTCGATATCCTCCAGCGGTATTCGGATGAAATCACCCGTGACGTCAAGCTTGAGCGTCGCCTGAAGGTCGTGGTGGACTGCGGCAACGGCGCAGCCGGCGTGATAGCTCCGCAATTGCTCGAAGCCCTGAACTGCGAAGTGATCCCGCTGTTCTGCGACGTCGACGGCCACTTCCCCAACCATCACCCGGACCCGGGCAAACCTGAAAACCTGGTGGATCTGATCGCCAAGGTCGAAGAAGTGAGCGCCGATCTCGGCCTGGCCTTCGATGGCGACGGCGACCGCGTGGGCGTGGTGACCAACACCGGCAGCATCGTGTTCCCCGACCGCCTGCTGATGCTGTTCGCCCGCGACGTGGTGGCGCGCAACCCAGGCGCCGAGATTATTTTTGACGTGAAGTGCACCCGTCGCCTGACACCGCTGATCAAGGAATACGGTGGCCGTCCGCTGATGTGGAAGACCGGTCACTCGTTGATCAAAAAGAAAATGAAGGAAACCGGCGCCCTACTGGCCGGCGAAATGAGCGGCCACGTGTTCTTCAAGGAGCGCTGGTTCGGTTTTGACGACGGCATCTACAGTGCCGCGCGCCTGCTGGAGATCCTCAGCAAGGAGAAATCCAGCGCCGAAGATCTGTTCGAGACCTTCCCGAACGATATTTCCACGCCGGAAATCAATATCCATGTGACCGAAGAGAGCAAATTCAGCATCATTGACGCACTGCACGATGCGCAATGGGGTGAAGGCGCCAACCTGACCACCATTGATGGTGTGCGAGTCGATTATGCCGAAGGCTGGGGCCTGGTTCGCGCGTCCAACACCACGCCGGTGCTGGTCCTGCGTTTCGAGGCGGATACCGAGGCCGAGTTGCAGCGCATCAAGGACGTGTTCCACGCCCAGTTGAAACGTGTTGCCCCTGATCTCCAACTACCGTTCTGATTATTTGCCCCGGAGCCCTGAATGACCCTCGAACGCGAAGCCGCCGCCAACACCGCCAAGGTCCTTTCCGAAGCGCTTCCTTACATTCGACGCTACGTCGGCAAGACGCTGGTGATCAAGTACGGCGGCAATGCCATGGAAAGCGACGAGCTGAAAACCGGCTTTGCCCGCGACATCGTGTTGATGAAAGCCGTCGGGATCAACCCGGTGGTGGTGCACGGCGGCGGGCCGCAGATCGGTGACCTGCTCAAGCGCTTGTCCATCGAGAGTCATTTCATCGACGGCATGCGCGTCACCGATGCACAGACCATGGACGTGGTGGAGATGGTCCTCGGCGGCCAGGTGAACAAAGACATCGTCAACCTGATCAACCGCCACGGCGGCAGCGCTATCGGCCTGACCGGCAAGGACGCCGAACTGATCCGCGCGAAGAAACTTACCGTGACCCGCAAGACCCCTGAGATGACCCAGCCGGAAATCATCGACATCGGCCAGGTAGGCGAAGTGATCGGCATCAACACCGACTTGCTGAACCTGCTGGTCAAGGGCGACTTCATTCCGGTGATTGCGCCGATCGGCGTGGGTGCCAACGGTGAGTCCTACAACATCAACGCCGACCTGGTCGCCGGCAAAGTTGCCGAGGCCCTGAAGGCCGAGAAGCTGATGTTGCTGACCAACATCGCCGGCCTGATGGACAAGGAAGGCAAGGTCCTGACCGGCCTGACCACCCAGCAGGTCGACGATTTGATCGCCGACGGCACCATCTACGGCGGCATGCTGCCGAAGATCCGCTGCGCACTGGAGGCGGTGCAAGGTGGTGTTGGCAGCTCGTTGATCATCGATGGCCGGGTGCCGAACGCAGTGTTGCTGGAGATCTTCACCGATACCGGCATGGGCACGCTGATCAGCAATCGCAAGCGTCCTTAAGCACCAGAAAACACAAGGCCCCGCTCAATCAAATTGAGCGGGGCCTTTTGTTTGCACGCGATCCAAATGTGGGAGCGGGCTTGCTCGCGAAAGCGGAGTGTCAGTCACTGAATATGTTTCTGACCTACCGTATTCGCGAGCAAGCCCGCTCCCACAGGGTTCGGTGTCAGACGCCGAATTGCTCGCGGTATGCACGAACAGCCGGCAGGTGCTGCTTGAGCTGTGGGTCGTCTTCGAGGAACTGCAACACCTGGTTCAGCGAGACAATGCTCACCACCGGGATTCCGAAGTCACGCTCCACTTCCTGGATCGCCGACAACTCACCGTTGCCACGCTCCTGGCGGTTCAGTGCGATCAATACGCCAGCGGCCTTGGCGCCATCCTGGGACGCAATGATCTGCATCACTTCGCGGATCGCGGTGCCGGCGGTGATCACGTCGTCGATGATCAGCACGTCGCCGGTCAACGGTGCGCCGACCAGGCTGCCGCCTTCGCCATGGGCCTTGGCTTCCTTGCGGTTGAAGCACCACGGCAGATCCCGGCCGTGATGTTCAGCCAGGGCCACTGCGGTCGCAGCAGCCAACGGAATGCCTTTGTAGGCTGGGCCAAACAGCACGTCGAAGGAAATGCCGCTTTCAACGATGGCAGCCGCGTAGAAACGCCCCAGTTGCGCCAGGGCAGAACCCGAGTTGAACAGGCCGGCATTAAAGAAGTATGGGCTGGTGCGCCCGGACTTGAGGGTGAACTCACCGAAGCGCAAAACCCCGCGATCGATGGCAAAACGAATGAAATCGCGTTGATACGCCTGCATGAAAAAAGCCTCAGATACCACGGATTTAGCTAAATAGGTAGACGGCGTGTATCATACACGCACGCGATTTTTGGGGCCATTTATGCGGATCATCAGTGTGAACGTTAATGGTATTCAGGCTGCAGTCGAGCGTGGTTTGCTCAGTTGGCTGCAAGCCCAGAATGCCGACGTCATCTGCCTGCAGGACACCCGCGCCTCCGCCTTTGAACTGGACGACCCAGCCTTCCAACTGGATGGCTACTTCCTTTATGCCTGTGATGCCGAAGTCCCTGCCCAAGGTGGCGTGGCTCTGTACTCACGGTTGCAACCCAAGGCGGTCATCAGCGGCCTCGGCTTCGAGACAGCCGATCGCTACGGGCGCTACCTGCAAGCCGATTTCGACAAAGTCAGTATTGCTACCTTGCTGCTCCCTTCGGGGATGAACGGCGATGAAGACTTGAACCAGAAGTTCAAGCTAATGGACGATTTCGCCCGCTATCTGGATAAACAGCGACGCAAACGCCGCGAGTACATTTATTGTGGCTCGTTGTATGTGGCGCAACAGAAGCTGGATATCAAGAACTGGCGCGACAGCCAGCAATCCCCGGGTTTCCTGGCGCCGGAACGGGCCTGGATGGACGAGATTGTCGGCAACATGGGTTATGTAGATGCCCTGCGTGAAGTCAGCCGCGAAGGTGACCAGTACAGTTGGTGGCCGGACAACGAACAGGCCGAGATGCTCAATCTGGGCTGGCGTTTTGACTACCAACTGCTGACCCCCGGCCTGCGCCGGTTTGTCCGCAGCGCACGCCTGCCGCGTCAACCGCGCTTCTCGCAACATGCGCCGTTGATCGTGGATTACGACTGGACCTTGACCATCTGAGGTCAATATCCAGGTACAAAAAAACCGACATCGCTGTCGGTTTTTTTGTGGGCGATCATTATTTGATCAATCGCCATGTGCACGGGTAGCGATAGGCAATGCCTTTATTGGCCTTGATGCCCCCAATGATGGTCAGCACCAGCGCGGCAATCACCAACACCGCCATCATCAGGAAACCAATGACCACAAAACCCAGGACAAAGCAGACCAGCCAGGCAATGGCCACGGTCAGCTGGAAGTTCAGCGCTTCCTTGCCCTGATCATCGATCAGCGGGTCCATGTCCTTTTTCACCTGCCACAGGATCAACGGCCCCAGCACGCTGCCAAACGGAAACACCAGGCCGAGGAACGCCGCGAAATGACAGAGCATGGCCCACTGGCGCACTTCCTTGGTCTGGGCTGGCACAGGAAGCTGGTTGTCACTCATGGCGTTGCTCCTTAAGGCTGGTTTCAGTCAGCCAGTGCGGCGGTCTGTAGTTCGAAGATTTCGCTCATGCCTTTCTGGGCCAGGGCCAGCATGGCGTTCAGGTCTGCCGGCTGGAACGGCGCGCCTTCGGCGGTGCCCTGCACTTCGATGAAACCACCGGTGCTGGTCATGACCACGTTCAGGTCGGTCTCGGCCGCCGAGTCCTCCAGGTAGTCCAGGTCCAGCACCGGCTCGCCCTGATACATGCCCACCGAAACGGCGGCAATCATCTGCTTGAGCGGGTCGCCGCCTTTCAGGCCGCCGCGCTTCTTGATTACTTTCAACGCATCAACCAGGGCCACCATGGCGCCAGTAATGGATGCGGTGCGAGTGCCGCCGTCGGCCTGGATCACGTCGCAGTCGACGTACAGGGTCACGTCGCCCAGTTTAGACATGTCCAGCGCCGCGCGCAGGGAGCGGCCGATCAGGCGCTGGATCTCCAGGGTGCGGCCGCCTTGCTTGCCACGGCTGGCTTCACGCTGGTTACGCTCGCCGGTGGCGCGCGGCAACATGCCGTATTCGGCGGTCAACCAACCCTGGCCCTGGCCCTTGAGGAAACGTGGCACGCCATTTTCAACGCTGACGGTGCAGATGACCTTGGTATCGCCAAACTCGACCAGTACAGATCCCTCGGCGTGTTTGGTGTAGTTGCGGGTGATGCGGATCGAGCGGAGCTGATCGGCAGCGCGACCACTTGGACGTTTCATAGGGGATACCTGTACTGAGGACGAAAAACTGCCGAGCATTATAGAGCCGCAGGCCACTTCTCGGCACTGCTAATAAATTCGGTTACGAATAGACACCCCTGGCACCCTTTGTCACAGCCAGCATTTGGGGGCGCTCGCCCCGTTGCGCTACAATCCTGCGCCTTCGCAGCCACTTGGCTTCAATCTACCTATCAGCCCGCCCGTTTGCGGGACTGTATCGCGAGGTACCTCCATGGTGCATAGCATGACCGCCTTCGCCCGCGTCGAAAAAGCCGGCGTCCAGGGCACCTTGAGCTGGGAATTGCGCTCGGTCAACAGCCGCTACCTGGAGCCGCACCTGCGCCTGCCCGAGTCCTTTCGCGACCTTGAAGGCGCAGTGCGCGAAGCCCTGCGCGCCGGCATCTCGCGCGGCAAGCTGGAATGCACCCTGCGCTTTACCGAAGAAACCACCGGCAAGCCACTGCAGGTTGACCGCGAGCGCGCTGCACAGTTGGTCGCCGCCGCCGAAACCATTGCCAGCCTGATCAAGCAGCCAGCGGCCCTGAACCCCCTGGAAGTCCTGGCCTGGCCCGGCGTACTGGTGGCCGACGCCACTGACCCGCAGGCGCTGAACGCCGAAGCCCTGACCCTGTTCAACCAGGGCCTCAAGGAGCTCAAGGCCGGCCGTGAGCGCGAAGGCGCCGAACTGGCCCGCCTGATCAATGAGCGCCTGACGGCCATCGAAGAAGACGTCGTGACCCTGCGCGAACTGGTGCCGCAAATGCTGGCCACCCAGCGCCAGAAGGTGCTCGACCGCTTCACCGACATGAAGGCCGACCTCGACCCGGTACGCTTGGAACAGGAAATGGTCCTGCTCGCGCAAAAAAGCGACGTCGCCGAAGAACTCGACCGCCTGAGCACCCACATCCTGGAAGTGCGCCGCGTGCTCAAGTCGGCTGGTGCCGCTGGTCGGCGCCTGGACTTCCTGATGCAGGAACTCAACCGCGAAGCCAATACACTGGGCTCCAAAGCCTTCGATCCGCGTAGTACCCAGGCTGCGGTCAACCTCAAAGTGTTGATCGAGCAAATGCGCGAACAAGTACAGAATATTGAGTAAGGCAACTCCCATGACCCACAGCACCGGCACCCTGTACATCATTTCCGCCCCCTCGGGCGCGGGCAAAAGCAGCCTGGTCAAGGCCCTGACTGACGCCAACCCGGAGATCCGCGTGTCGGTCTCCCACACCACTCGCGCCATGCGTCCCGGTGAGGTGAACGGCGTGAACTATCACTTCGTCGAGCGCAGCGAGTTCGTGAAGATGATCGAACATGGCGACTTCCTGGAGCGTGCCGAAGTGTTCGGCAATCTCTATGGCACGTCCCAGAGCCATTTGCAGCAGACCCTGGACGAAGGCCACGACCTGATCCTGGAAATCGACTGGCAGGGCGCCGAACAGGTGCGCCAATTGATGCCCAAGGCGCGTTCGATCTTCATTCTGCCGCCGTCCCTGGAGGCCTTGCACCAGCGCCTGACCAATCGCGGCCAGGACAGTGACGAGATCATCGACGGGCGCATGCGCGAAGCCGTCAGCGAAATGAGCCACTATGTCGACTACGACTACCTGATCATCAACGACGATTTTGCCCACGCCCTGGATGACCTGAAGGCGATTTTCCGCGCCAATCAGCTCCAGCAAAAACGCCAACAGCAGCGTTTTGGCAAATTGCTGGCCGAACTGCTCGGTTGAATGGCTCTTCCCAAAACCGCTGCAAGAGCCTTACATTGGCACTTGTAGCGTGTTTGCCGGGGCCTGCGCAAAATCAGCGCTTCCCTAAACGCTGGTGATTTTTTAAACTGTTGAGTCCGCTCGCCCAACCGGGCAGCGCGCATCTTGCATTCGCTCCGAGGAATACCATGGCCCGCGTAACCGTTGAAGACTGCCTAGAACACGTGGATAACCGCTTTGAGCTGGTCATGCTCTCTACCAAGCGTGCCCGTCAATTGGCCACTGGCGGCAAAGAGCCGTTGCTCAATTGGGAAAATGACAAGCCTACCGTTATGGCCCTGCGCGAAATCGCTGCCGGCGTGATGAGCTATGACTACATCGCCAGCGCTGAAATCGTTGAAGACGAACCGCTGTTTGCAGCGTTCGAGGACGAGTCCAACGAGGCCGTCTAAGCCTATGCCTGGTCGACGTAGCACGGCGCGGGGTCACAGCCTACGGCAGGAGTTAATACTTTGCCGAGCATAGACGCCCTCGCCGATCGCTTATCGACCTACCTCGGTACCGACCAGGTCAACCTGGTCCGCCGAGCGTATTTCTACGCCGAGCAAGCCCACGACGGCCAACGCCGCCGCAGCGGCGAGGCGTACGTCACCCATCCTCTTGCGGTGGCCAATATTCTTGCCGACATGCACATGGACCATCAAAGCCTGATGGCCGCGATGCTGCATGACGTGATCGAAGACACCGGCATTGCCAAGGAAGCGCTCAGTGCGCAATTTGGCGAAACCGTGGCCGACCTGGTCGACGGGGTCAGCAAGCTGACCCAGATGAACTTCGAGACCAAGGCCGAGGCCCAGGCGGAAAACTTCCAGAAGATGGCCATGGCCATGGCCCGGGATATCCGGGTGATCCTGGTCAAGCTGGCCGACCGGCTGCACAACATGCGCACGCTGGAAGTGCTGTCCGGTGAAAAACGCCGGCGCATCGCCAAGGAAACCCTGGAAATCTACGCGCCCATCGCCAACCGGCTGGGCATGCATGCCATTCGTATCGAATTCGAAGACCTTGGCTTCAAGGCGATGCACCCGATGCGCTCGGCGCGCATCTACCAGGCGGTCAAGCGCGCCCGGGGCAATCGCAAGGAAATCGTCAACAAGATCGAAGAGTCCCTGAGCCACTGCCTGGCAATCGACGAGATTGAAGGCGAAGTCAGCGGGCGGCAGAAGCATATCTACGGCATCTACAAGAAGATGCGCGGCAAGCGCCGGGCCTTCAACGAGATCATGGACGTGTATGCGTTCCGGATCATCGTCGACAAGGTCGATACCTGTTACCGCGTGCTGGGCGCTGTACATAATTTGTACAAACCCCTGCCGGGGCGCTTCAAGGACTACATCGCCATTCCCAAGGCCAACGGCTACCAGTCGCTGCATACCACGCTGTTCGGTATGCATGGGGTGCCGATCGAGATCCAGATCCGCACCCGGGAAATGGAAGAGATGGCCAACAACGGCATCGCCGCCCATTGGCTGTACAAATCCAGCGGCGACGAGCAGCCCAAAGGCACCCATGCCCGCGCCCGCCAGTGGGTCAAGGGCGTGTTGGAAATGCAGCAACGCGCTGGCAACTCCCTGGAATTCATCGAAAGCGTGAAGATCGACCTGTTCCCGGACGAGGTCTACGTGTTCACGCCCAAAGGCCGGATCATGGAGCTGCCCAAGGGCTCCACGGCGGTCGACTTTGCCTACGCGGTCCACACCGACGTCGGCAACAGCTGCATCGCATGCCGGATCAATCGTCGCCTGGCCCCGCTGTCGGAACCGCTGCAAAGCGGCTCCACCGTGGAGATCGTCAGCGCGCCAGGGGCCCGGCCGAATCCGGCGTGGCTCAACTTCGTGGTCACCGGCAAGGCACGTACCCATATTCGCCATGCGCTGAAGCTGCAACGCCGCTCCGAGTCCATCAGCCTGGGCGAGCGCCTGCTGAACAAGGTACTCAACGGTTTCGACAGCTCCCTGGAGAAGATCCCCGCCGAGCGCGTACAGGCGATCCTCCACGAGTACCGCCAGGAAACCATCGAAGACCTGCTCGAAGATATCGGCCTGGGCAATCGCATGGCCTACGTCGTCGCCCGCCGCCTGCTGGGCGAAGGCGAGCAACTACCGAGCCCCGAAGGCCCGCTGGCCATTCGCGGCACCGAGGGCCTGGTCCTCAGCTACGCCAAGTGCTGCACGCCGATCCCGGGCGACCCGATTGTCGGGCACCTGTCCGCCGGCAAAGGCATGGTGGTGCACCTGGACAACTGCCGCAATATCAGTGAAATCCGCCACAACCCGGAAAAATGCATCCAGCTGTCATGGGCCAAGGATGTCACCGGCGAATTCAACGTCGAGCTGCGGGTCGAGCTGGAGCACCAGCGCGGGCTGATCGCCTTGCTGGCCAGCAGCGTCAACGCGGCCGATGGCAATATCGAAAAAATCAGCATGGACGAACGCGATGGTCGCATCAGCGTGGTCCAACTGGTGGTCAGCGTGCACGACCGCGTACACCTGGCCCGCGTGATCAAGAAACTGCGTGCCCTGACCGGGGTTATCCGCATCACTCGCATGCGCGCATAACGCCTCCCCTATAGCCCGGACATTACAAGGAGTCATTCATGACCAAGACTGTTATCACCAGCGACAAGGCACCTGCCGCCATCGGTACTTATTCCCAGGCGATCAAGGCGGGCAACACCGTCTACATGTCCGGCCAGATCCCACTGGACCCAAAGACCATGGAGCTGGTTGAAGGCTTCGAAGCCCAGACCGTACAAGTCTTCGAAAACCTCAAGTCGGTAGCCGAAGCAGCGGGCGGTTCGTTCAAGGACATCGTCAAGCTGAACATTTTCCTCACCGACCTGAGCCACTTTGCCAAGGTCAACGAGATCATGGGCAAGTACTTCGAACAACCCTACCCAGCCCGCGCCGCCATTGGCGTTGCCGCCCTGCCCAAGGGTTCGCAGGTTGAGATGGACGCGATTCTGGTCATCGAGTAATACATTCGGCGCAACCCAATAGGTTGCGCCGACTTCGTTTTAAAAGGATTTCGTAATGCGCAAAGCGCTCGTTGCCTCCACGCTGCTCGCCCTACTCCTTGGCGGCTGCGCCAGCAATCCAGCCGACCGGGATGTGAGCGGTACCTGGATCAACCAGGTCGCCATCGATGCGGCGTCCAAGGGCGGCCCTTTGCGTGAAGCCCTGCAAGCCTACGGCCCGAACCTCGAATGGGAGGTCAATACCCGGGCCTACCAGGCGCGCTACTTCAATGGCTTCGAACGGCCTGAAGGCAAGCTGGAGGGTGAAAAGTCAGGCACCTGGAACGTCGACTTCTACGGCAGCTCCACCACCGAACTCAAGCGTGATGGCAAGCAATTGCTGCAAGTGGCCAACGACAACGAGCCCGAACAGCTCTTTGATCGCCCCAAGGACCCTGCCCCCGAAGGCGCACCCCTGGGCGCCAACTTCGAGCGCGCGCTGTACTCGGCTTATATGGGCGGTAGCTGGAAAATCACCAGCGGCAGCGGCAGCGGCGCGACCGTGCAGTTCCAGGCCAACGGCCAAGTGACCGGCCTGCCGGGCGCTGACCAGTATTCGCTGTGCCTGGCAGGCGATTGCGCGTCCATGAGCGGTGGCTACGACAGCATCTGGCTGCAACAAGGCGGCCAGGGCAACCCGTGGATCTTCAGCCGCAATGACAAGCAACTGGAGATTTTCCAGGCGATCAATACGTCCCAGGCCGACGAAGTGCCTTCGTTCACCCCTGGGCCACGCCAGTGGTTGCTGGAAAAACAGTGATACAGAACAAAGGAGCCTACGGGCTCCTTTTTCGTTAGTTACACTCCCTTGTCTCGGACGACCCCATGTTCAAACCACTCCTCATTGGCCTGGCCTTGCTGGGCGGCTGCACCCAAGCGCCGCAACCCGCTGACATCAGTGGGATCTGGATCAACCAGGCCGCCATCGATGCCGCCGCGCAGGGCCGGCCGTTACTCAAGACCCTGAGCGCCAATGGCCGGAACCTGGAGTGGGATATCGATACCCGCACCGCTAGGGCGAATGCCAGCAGTGCCTTTGAGGTTGATGAAGGCCAACTCCTGCCAAAAGCACCCGGCGTATGGACCGTCGACCACAACGGCTATGGCAGTGACGAACTGCAATTAAAGGGTCAGCAACTACTCCAACTGCCTCGCAAGGATCTTCCCGGCCAAGTGTTCCAGCGTCCCTACCCACCCGCCGCAGAGGGTACGCAATGGGGGAACACATTCCGGCAGGCGCTGAACTCAGCCTATATGGGTGGCCAATGGAAAATCCTTGAAGGGCAGGGCGCCGGCGGCACCGTAGTGTTCAACGCGGATGGCAACCTATCGGGACTGGGGAAGAGTGACCGCTACGAGCTATGCCTGGGCGGGGATTGCGCCACTCAGGGCGCCGGCAATGACACCCTGTACCTGGGCAAAGGCGATGTGGGAGACAGCTGGATTTTCGTACGCTACGGCAACACGCTGGAAATTGTCCAGGCGATCAATCATTCCCGGCCAGACGAAGTCCCTCAGTTGAGCCCCGGGCCACGCCAGTGGTTGCTGGAAAAACAGTAACCTAAATGTGGGAACGGGCCCGCTCCCACATTTTCAACCGCGCTTCAGCCTTTGAGGATGGCCGCATAGCCTTCGCGGTAGCTTGGATACGTTGGCGTCCAGCCCAGTGCCTTGGCCCGCGCATTGCTGCACTGCTTGCTGCCCGCGCGCCGCACACTGGCGTCTTCGGCCCACTCGGTGACCCCAAGGTACTCACGCAGCCAGCCCACGACTTCAGACAGCGGCGCAGGCGCGTCGTCGACACCGATATAGACCTTGTCCAACGTACCGCCCTGCTCCACATGCAACAGCAAAAAGGCCAACAGCCCCGCCGCATCATCGACATGTATGCGGTTGCCATATAGAGGCGGCTCAACAGCCACGCGATAGCCTTGACGCACCTGGCTCAACAGCCACTCACGACCCGGACCGTAAATGCCGGTCAAGCGCAGTGTCGTGGCTGGGATACCGCTGTCGAATGCCACTTGCTCGGCTTCCAGCATCACCTGCCCAGAATAGCCAACGGCCTGGGTGGCCGAGGTTTCATCGACCCACTCGCCATCCTGCTGGCCGTAGACGCTGCTGCTGGAGACGAAAACAAGATGTTTGGGCTCCTGGCCATAGTCGCCCAGCCACTCCAACACATGCTCCAGGCCCTGGACATAAGCCTTGCGATAGCCCGCCTCGTCGTGATCGGTTGCAGCGGCGCAGTACACCAGGTAATCCACGCCGCCGATCGGCCACGTGTCGGGACACTCTTTATTGAACAGGTCACCGGCAATGCCAATCACCCCTTCCGGCAGGCGCGAGACATTACGTCGCAGGCCATGCACCTCCCATCCCGCGGCCAGCAATTGACTTGCCAGCCGGCTCCCTACATCACCACAACCGGCAATCACCACAGAAGGCGCAGACATCACAAAACTCCGTTCTCAAAGGTCTAGATTAGCCCTCGCAGGTGACCAGCGGCCAGGAAAAGCACAAATAAAGTTACTGTATTACTTCTGTTAACAAGAATTACTTGCAATAATAACCGCCCGTTTGTCCTCGGCCGCCCTCCGGCCTGGCAGGACAATTACTTATTTTCAACTCTCAGGTCCGGCCAGCATGACACGCAATAACCTCCCCGCTTCGCCAACCAAGCCTCACAGCCCGTCCCGCGCCTGGCGCGCGATTGCTGCGGTGCT
>NZ_CVTS01000048.1:0-46313 GCF_900004755.1 Pseudomonas sp. 25 R 14
CGTAGGGCCATCCACTGCTCAAGAGCAGCTGCGTACCGCTCTGGCGCTGGGTGCCGACCGCGCGGTGCTCGTCGAATCCGCTGAAGAACTGACCTCGCTGGCCGTTGCCAAGCTGCTCAAAGCCGTTGTCGACAAGGAGCAGCCACAACTGGTGATCCTCGGTAAACAGGCGATCGACAGCGACAACAACCAGACTGGCCAGATGCTGGCTGCACTGACCGGTTATGGCCAGGGCACCTTCGCCTCGAAAGTCGAAGTCAGCGGCGACAGCGTTGCCGTGACCCGCGAAATCGACGGCGGCGCACAGACGGTTTCCCTGAAACTGCCGGCCATCGTCACCACCGACCTGCGTTTGAACGAGCCGCGTTATGCGTCCCTGCCAAACATCATGAAAGCCAAGAAAAAGCCTCTTGAAGTGCTGACTCCTGATGCTTTGGGCGTTTCCACCGCCTCCACCAACAAGACCGTCAAAGTCGAAGCGCCAGCTGCACGCAGCGCGGGGATCAAGGTCAAGTCGGTGGCTGAACTGGTCGAGAAACTGAAAAACGAAGCGAAGGTGATCTGATCATGACTATCCTCGTAATCGCCGAACACGATAACAAGGTGCTGGCCCCGGCCACCCTGAACACCGTTGCTGCCGCCGCCAAAATCGGTGGCGACATCCACGTACTGGTCGCCGGTCAAGGCGCTGGCGCCGTGGCTGAAGCCGCAGCAAAAGTAGCTGGCGTGAGCAAAGTACTGCTGGCTGACAACGCTGCCTACGCGCACCAACTGCCGGAAAACGTCGCGCCTCTGGTTGCAGAGCTTGGCGCTTCCTACAGCCACATCCTGGCTGCCGCTACCTCCAACGGCAAAAACATCCTGCCACGCGTTGCCGCGCAGCTGGACGTCGACCAGATCTCCGAGATCGTTTCGGTGGAAAGCGCCGACACCTTCAAGCGCCCGATCTACGCCGGTAACGCCATTGCCACCGTGCAATCGACAGCTGCCGTCAAAGTCATCACCGTACGCGCCACCGGCTTCGACCCGGTTGTCGCGGAAGGGGGTTCGGCTGCCGTTGAAGCCGTTGCGGCTGTGCACAATGCTGGCACTTCCAGCTTTGTTGGCGAAGAACTGGCCAAGTCGGACCGCCCTGAGCTGACCGCTGCCAAGATCGTCGTTTCCGGCGGTCGTGGCATGCAGAACGGTGACAACTTCAAGCACCTGTACGCCCTGGCCGACAAGCTGGGCGCGGCGGTCGGCGCTTCGCGCGCGGCGGTCGACGCAGGCTTCGTACCCAACGACATGCAGGTCGGCCAGACCGGCAAGATCGTTGCGCCACAGCTGTACATCGCGGTCGGTATCTCCGGCGCGATCCAGCATTTGGCCGGTATGAAAGACTCCAAAGTGATCGTTGCGATCAACAAGGACGAAGAAGCGCCGATCTTCCAGGTGGCTGATTACGGCCTGGTGGCGGACTTGTTCGAGGCGGTACCTGAGTTTGAGAAGCTGGTCTAAACCAGCCGCTTCACTTATAAAGAGCCCGGTCTTATGACCGGGCTTTTTTTTGCACGCCACTCTTGATCGGGAAACCACGCCATGGAACTGCGTCGCTGGACTGTACTGCTGGGCCTGTCACTGCTGCCGACCTTGTCTGTTGCTGCCGGCAAATGCGAGCGCCTGGTGGTGACCGGCAGCCCGGATGCGCCGCCCTATCTGTGGCGTGATCCGCAGGACCCGACCCGCCTGATCGGTGCCAATGCCGACGTGTTGCAACAAGTGGCCAAGGAACTGGGGCTGAAAATCGACCTGCTGTACGGTGGCAAGCGTTCCCTGGCCCTGGAGGAAGTCCGCAGCGGGCGTATGGACCTGTTGGCCGACGCACCGTTGAATATCAACGAGCTGGAGGCTCTGGACTACATCCACCCGGCACTGATGCAGGCCGATTACCGGGTGTGGACCCGTGTCGACTCGCCTCTGGTCTATACCAGCGCAGCCGACCTGCATGGCCACAAGGGCTCGGTCTCGGAGCGGGCGCGCCTGTCCCCTGAGTTTGAAGCCTTTGCCAGCGAACACCTGACCCTGGAACGTGTGCCAACCGTGACTCCGGCCTTGCAGAAACTGCTGCTTGGTGAAGTGGACTACGTGCTGGCCGGACGTTACTCCGGCATGGCCATGGCCCAGACCCTGGGTATGAGCAAAGACTTGCTGGCCCGTGAACTGCCGATCGATCAGCCGGGCCTGTTCCTGGCGATTTCCCACAACTCGGCTTGCAATGATCCGTGGTTGCGCGGACAGCTCGCCAAAAAGATGACAGAATTGGCCGCGTCCGGTCTGACGGAAGCCGCGTTGCAGCGCAATATCGAACGCTGGAAGACGCAGTTGCAGCAACCTGTCGGTACCCCAACAAAGTAGGGATTTTTAGTGACTATTCGACCTCTTTTCGCCGCCCTCGCCGTTGTAACGCTGGCGGGCTGTGCCGCAGATCCTGCGCCGAATGAGCAAATGCGCCTGACCCAGCAAGCCTTGGAACAAGCCGCCGCCGTGGGGGCCGTTGCTGATGACGTGCCTGAGTTGAAACTCGCCGAGACAAAACTGGCCCAGGCCAAGGCCGACATGGCTGATGAGTCCTACAAGGATGCCCGCATGCAGGCTGAACAGGCCGAACTGGATGCCCGCCTGGCCGAGGCGCGGGTGCTGACGCAAAAGAGTCAGGAACAGTTGAATGTCCTCAACACCCGTATCACCCGCCTGCGCAAACAGCTGGGAGATGCCCAATGAGCCGCCTGACATATGGGCTGCTATTGAGCAGTTTGGTGCTTGCAGGCTGTGCCAGCCATCCCAATAGCGACACTGCGTTGCAGCAGGCGAGTAGCGACTTCCAGAAGGTCAAGGAAGATTCCAATGTGCTGCGCATCGCGCCCAAGGACGTGATCCGCGCCGGCGAGTCCCTGGCCCGCGCCGACCGTCTCTCCAGCTACTGGGGCAGCGGTGGCGACGTGGTGCATTACGCCTACCTGAGCCAGCGCTACAGCGCCATCGCCCGGGAACATACGGAACTGGTACTCAACGAAGAACGTGCGGCCAAACTCGAACTGGAGCGTCAGCGCCTGCAACTGGCGCTGCGCGAGGCCAAGCTGTTGAGCGTGCAGCAACAGGGCAAGTGGCTGGAAGAGCAGATTGCCAGCCTGACCACCACCCAGACCGATCGCGGCCTGGTGATGACCCTGGGCGACGTACTGTTCGACACCGGCCAGGCAGAGCTGAAAAATTCCGCCAACCGTACAGTGCTCAAGATCGTGCAGTTCCTGCAACTGAACCCCAAGCGGGTGGTGCGGATCGAGGGCTACACCGACAGTACCGGCGGCGAGCAGGAAAACCTCAAACTGTCCCGCGACCGTGCACAGGCCGTGGCGGACGTACTGGTCGACCTGGGCATTGATGACAAACGCATTCAAGTCGAAGGCTACGGCGACCAGTACCCGGTGGAAGTGAATGCGTCCGAGCGTGGTCGTGCGCAGAACCGGCGGGTGGAAATCGTCTTCTCCGATGACAAGGGCCAGCTCGGCGCCGCGCGCTGAACCGCAGTGCGCACGCGGTCGTTGTAGGAGCGAGCTTGCTCGCGAAAAACTGACAGGCGCCGCATTCATTCAGTAAGCACGCGTTATCGTTGACGTTTTTCGTCGGAACGCCACCCGGAGACAAGCTCGCTCCTACAGAAGGCGATGACCGCTTAACTGACTGGCATTATGGCTTGCCTGCGATAGCATCGGCGCGGTACATCTGAAAACTCACATCGCCAGCATCGCAGGCAAGCCAGCTCCCACAGGGTATGTGGCGCACCCGCTATGGAACCCGATCTTTGATCGGGTTTTTCATGCCTGCGATTCAGTGCTCAACCCACACAGTTTTTTCTATCACTGCCGCGCGTCCTCGACTATTGTGGCAACTGTCCCCGTACACTTCTAAACTGTGCTGGTACGTTTCACACAAAAATAAAATACCCGTGAAATCGAGTGCTGCGTCATGACCAATCTCTTGCTTTACCAACGTATCGCCCAGCAATTGGCTGAGGATATCCGGCGCGGTGTCTATCAACCGGGTGAGCGCGTGCCTTCGGTGCGCAAGATGAGCTCCCAGCTCAATGTCAGTCATGCCACAGTGTTGCAGGCCTACGCCAACCTTGAAGACCAGGGTTTGATCCGCGCGCGGCCGCAGTCCGGGTATTACGTGCACCAGACGCCGGCCCTGACTGCTCCGACGCCGGATATCGCCCGGGTCGAGCGCCCAGGCCTGGTCACCCGCAGCAGCATCATTCAACAGGTATTGGTCGAGTCCCGTCGCGAAGGGGTGTTCCCGCTGGGGGCCGCCGTGCCCAGCGTCGACTATCTGCCAGTGCGGGCGCTGCACCAGCAACTGGCCAAGGTCACGCGCTTCCAGAGCCCGCGGGCGTTCAGCTATATGTTCAGCCCGGGCTTCGAGCCGCTGCGGCGCCAGGTCGCGATTCGCATGCGTGATGCCGGGGTGGTGGTCGACCCGTCCGAAGTGGTGATCACCCACGGCTGTGTCGATGCCTTGCAGATGTCCTTGCGGGTGCTGACCCGTCCCGGCGATCTGATCGCCGCCGAATCACCCACCTATTACGGGCTGCTGCAACTGGCCGACCTGCTTGGCCTCAAAGTCATCGAGATCCCCAGCGACCCGGCCACCGGCATGAGTCTTGAGGCCCTGCAGTTGGCGGCCAACCAATGGTCGATCAAGGCCCTGGTCCTGACCACGCGCCTGAGCAATCCCCTGGGCGGCACCATGCCCGAAGAGCGGCAGAAACAATTGCTGCGCCTGGCCTCGGATTTCGATATCCAGATCGTTGAAGACGACATCTACGGCGAGTTGATGTTCGAACTGGGCCGCACCAAGGCCCTGAAGGCCTATGACCGCCTGGATCGGGTGATCTACTGCTCCAGTTTTTCCAAGACCCTGTCCCCGGGGGTGCGTATCGGCTGGATGATTGCCGGCAAATACCAGCAGGAGATCCAGCGCCTGCAGATGTTCAGCACCCATTCGGCGTGCAGCGTCACGCAGATGGGCGTGGCGGCGTACCTGGAGAACGGCGGTTACGACCGGCACCTGCGCTACATTCGCCAGGAGTATCGCAAGAACCTCAGCGCCTTTCAGTTGGCGGTGCAGCAGTATTTCCCCGAGGGGACGCAGATGAGCCGGCCGACTGGCGGCTTTATCCTGTGGGTCAGCCTGCCGGGCCGGGTCAATACTCAGGAGTTGCACGTGCGCGCCTTGCAGCAGGGCATCAGCATTGCGCCGGGGCTGATCTTCAGCAATACGGAACAGTTCAACCACTGTATTCGGCTCAATTGCGGCACGCCGTGGAATCGCGAGGCCGAGCGAGCCTTGATGACCCTTGGCATGCTGGCCAATCAGTTGTGCCTGGAGGCCGCAGGCGGGTTTTGAAGCGCCAAAATGGGGCATGAACGGTAGCTGGCTAATCACCGCGCTTGTCATGCCGCGCTCAACAGGCGAGCATATGGCCTTCTGCCGTTAATGCTGTTGGCGATATGACCTCTATTTTTCCTGCCGCGCTGTTGATCTGTCTGGCGAGCCTGTGCAATGCCACTTCTGTGCTGGCAGCGCCTGCCAGTGCGCCAGTCGTGCTGGCCGCCGCCGCACAAAAGCCGGCACAGGCTAAAAAAACGGTCCCGGCGAAAAAAGCTGCACCGGCCAAAAAAGCCACGAAGGTCAAGAAGCGCGCACCGATCGCCAGCAAATCCAAATCGGCCAGCGAAGTGGCGCAGACCAAGCTGGCGCCGGCGCGACTGGATCTCAGCCTGCCCCAGGAAATGGTCCGGCACCTGCAACCCCTCGGCACCATGCCGCAGCCCAAGAACGTACCGTTATTGCCGCCGATGTTTGAAGAAAAGCCGGTTGATAACAGTGCATTCCAGATCAACGGGCGCCTGCTGAGCAACGAAATGCAGTTGCAGATGCGCAATGAAGAGCGGCGCGATGTTGAAGGCGCAGCCCTGGATTTTGAATTCAAAAATTAATCGTTGCTGCCAAAGTGACCTGAACCACTGACCTTCTGTCGCAGACTGGTCGGTCACTTTTGTTTTCTGCGAAAAACCCCTGTTAGACCATTTTAAAACGGCTGTTTTAGGGCGTACTCTAGCCCGGCCATCAACACTTTGTCGTCGAGGACCTGCTGGTCATGAAATGCCGTGAAGGCTGTGGCGCCTGCTGTATCGCGCCTTCCATCAGTTCGCCGTTGCCCGGTATGCCCAATGGCAAGCCCGCGGGCGAACGCTGCCTGCACCTGTCGGTCGAACAATTGTGCCAATTGTTTGGCCAACCGGAACGGCCAGCGGTGTGTGGTGCCTTCGAGGCGGATATCGAAGTCTGTGGCAGCAGCCAGGAAGAAGCGATCAGGCTGATCGGCTGGTGGGAACAGATGACGGCGGCTTAGTGGGCTTTAATGTCTGAACTTCAACAATAAGGAATACAACAATGGGTTCGCTGAAACGAATGGCTGTGTTGTGCGGTTTTACGGTGTTGTTTGCAGCTGCTGCACAGGCAGAAGAATGGCAGGTCGCCAAGGACGAGGAAGGTATCAAGGTCGCCTTGAGTGAAGTGGCAGGCTCCAAATACAAGGCTTATCGCGGCGTTACCGTGATCAAGGCGCCATTGGCCAAGGTCCAGGCATTGCAGGACGATGTCGTCGGTGCTTGCAAGTGGATTCACGAATGCAAGTCGCAGAAACTGCTGAAGAAGGAAGGTGACAAGAGCTGGACCTACACCCAGTTCAAGGCCCCGTTCCCAGTGACCGATCGGGACTCGATCCTGGAAATCACCACCACCCAGGCCGCCGACGGTAGCGTGACCCGCAAGCTGCTGGAAGTGCCGACCTATCTGCCGGAAGAGAAAGGCTATGTGCGTGTGGCCCAGGTCGAAGGCTTCTGGAAACTGGTGCCCAAAGGCGCCGACCAGACCGAAGTGACTTATCAGGTCCACACCGAGCCAGGTGGCAGCGTGCCGTCCTGGTTGGCCAACAAGTTTGTGGTTGAAGCGCCCTTCAACACCTTGAAAGCCTTGAAAGATCTCGCCGAGAAGCCTTAAGCGCAGCCGAGCAGTGCCTCCAGTCTTGAGTGGAACGATCACCGATCCTTCAAGGTCCAGATAGAGGTAAGCCCATCCATGGGCTTTATCGAGGAGGCACTGATGCAAAAGTGGCAAGTTACCTTCGTTGATGATCACGGCGAGCAGTCCGTAGAGCTGTTCACTTGCGCGCAAAAGCCTAGCCTTGAAGACGCTGCGCAAATGATTCGCGCCAAATTGCTGCCCATCCCCGCCGAACTGGACCTCAATGACCTGGACGGGCGCATCGCCGAACCCACGGTCAAAAGCCTGAAGGATCAGAACAGCATTCAAATTCTCGATATTTCTCCTGCCGCCTGAATATTCCCTGTCTGCCTTTAAAGCGCCGCTGGTGGAGGTGATAGCTTCGCGCTACTCTGCAAGGGAGATCAGCGAATGAATCGCTAAGGTCTGGTCTTGTCAGCTACATGCTTGTTTTCCTGCGGCGATGTCATTGCCGTATAGCTGCGCCTTTCAGGCGTGGGCCTTGGGAAGCACGGAAAGTCTATCCATCGGTTTGAGGAGGACGTTTCATGAGCACAGCCTATCAAGAAGACATCAGCACCCACGTGTTACGCCGCATGAAAGAGGGCGGCTTCGACTTCTCACGTTTTCACCCCATCGAGTTCTACGCCATTTTCCCGGATGAGGAACGTGCGCGTCGGGCTGCGGGTCGGTTTCGTGGGGAATCCATCAATGCCCAGATCAGCGCAAGGGATGACGGCGCCTGGTTTCTGGAACTGAGCAAGGTGATGTTCGCCACCTATGATGGCATCGGTGATTTTGAGCAGGACTTTGAGGCGGTAGTCGAGCCCTTGGGCGGGATTATCGAGGGATGGGGCGTCAAGCACGAGGTTCGTGGGTTACCCATGTAGACACATGATCAATAAAGCAGCGTATCGGCTGACCCTTGGGTCGGCCGATTTTGTTTGTGGCGCGGCAAAGTACTTGGAACTTATTGCGAAAAATCCTCCACAAAAAAAAGGCCACCCGAGCAGGGTGGCCAAAAGGGAAGACCGGAAAGAAGGGGAACCGGTCGGTACTTGCACCAACAAGTTACCGGCGGTGATGGGGCGATGCTGTAGGACGAATCCTGTTCAGCGGATGAGTGCGATTATCCGCAGGCTTTGCCAGGCAGTGAAATCAACTCTGACTATGCTGGTGATAGGCAATGCCTGCGTCTCTTTGAGGCTTGTGTGCCGAGGCAGGGGCGTTTGCTGCACCAGGACGGTGCGATTCGGCCTTTTACTATATCTAACTGGTTGATACTTAAGTGTTTATGCCGCTGGCACGGGCCTTGCGACTGTCCGTTGCGTCCGGGTGACAAGGAGTTCGGCATGATCCGCACTTATTACGATGAAATGTACGATGAGGCCGGCCAGGTCCGGCCTCACTATCGCGAGTTTGCCCGCTGGCTGGATCAAACCCCTGCCGAGCTGCTGGCTCAGCGTCGGCGTGAAGCCGATTTGCTGTTTCACCGCGCCGGTATCACCTTCACCCTGTACGGCGACGAGCAGGGCACCGAGCGCCTGATTCCCTTCGACACCATTCCGCGCAGCATTCCCGCCAGTGAATGGCGCGTTGTGGAGCGTGGCTGTATTCAGCGGGTCAAGGCGTTGAACCTGTTCCTTGCCGACCTGTATCACGACCAGCGCATTATCAAGGCCGGGATTATTCCAGCCGAGCAAGTGCTGGCCAACGAGCAATACCAGCTTGCGATGCAGGGCCTGGACCTGCACCGGGATATCTATTCCCACGTCTCGGGTGTGGACCTCGTACGCGATGGCGACGGTACGTACTACGTGCTGGAAGACAACCTGCGCACTCCCAGCGGTGTGAGCTACATGCTCGAAGACCGCAAGATGATGATGCGCCTGTTCCCCGAACTGTTCGCTGCCCAGCGCATCGCACCGATCGATCATTACCCCAACCTGTTGCTCGACACCCTGAAAAGCTCCAGCCCGCTGGACAACCCCAGCGTGGTGGTGCTGACACCCGGGCGCTTCAACAGCGCGTTTTTCGAGCATGCGTTCCTTGCCCGGGAAATGGGCGTGGAGCTGGTGGAGGGTGCCGATCTGTTCGTGCGTGACGACCGCGTATTCATGCGCACCACCGATGGGCCGAAGGCGGTGGACGTGATCTACCGTCGCCTCGACGATGCCTACCTCGACCCGTTGGCCTTCAACCCGGAGTCGATGCTCGGCGTGCCGGGCCTGTTGGCCGCCTATCGGTCGGGCAACGTGGTGCTGGCCAATGCCATCGGCACCGGGGTGGCGGATGATAAGTCGGTGTATCCCTTCGTCACTGACATGATCCGTTTTTACCTGGATGAAGAGCCAATCCTGAAGAACGTTCCGACGTTCCAGTGCCGCAAGCCTGACGAGCTGTCCCATGTGCTGGCGAATCTGCCGGAGCTGGTGGTCAAGGAGACCCAGGGTTCCGGTGGCTACGGCATGCTGGTCGGTCCGGCAGCCACGGCCGCCGAGATCGAAGCCTTTCGTGCGCGGATCAAGGCCAAGCCCCATGCCTACATTGCCCAACCGACCTTGTGTCTGTCGACGTGCCCGACCTTTGTCGAAAACGGCATTGCGCCCCGGCATATCGACCTGCGGCCGTTTGTCCTGTCCGGCAAGGAAACCCGTGTAGTGCCGGGCGGGTTGACCCGTGTGGCGTTGCGCGAAGGCTCGTTGGTGGTCAACTCATCACAGGGCGGCGGCACTAAAGACACCTGGGTGGTCGAGGAGTGAAACCATGTTGAGTAGAACTGCCTCGGATTTGTATTGGATGTCGCGCTACCTGGAGCGCGCGGAAAACCTCGCGCGCATGCTCGATGTCAGCTATTCACTGTCGCTGATGCCCCAGGATGGGCGCGGCGATGGCCTGCACGAACTGGCCATGCCGCTGCTGATCACCGGCACCCTGGATGACTACCATGAGCGCCATGGCGAGCTGCATGCCGAGCGCCTGTTGCACTTCTTCGCCCTGGACGCGGCCAACCCGGCAAGCATCTACAGCTGCCTGGGCGCCGCCCGCGCCAGTGCCCATGCCGTGCGTGGGCGAATTACTGCAGACATGTGGGAAAACATCAACGCCACTTGGCTGGATATTCGTGTCATCGCCCAGGAAGGCTTGAGCCGTTATGGCATGAGCCGCTTCTGCGAGTGGGTCAAGGAACGCTCCCACCTGTTTCGCGGTGCCACTTACGGCACCATCATGCGCAATGACGCCTTTCGTTTTATTCGCCTGGGCACCTTCATCGAAAGGGCCGACAACACCCTGCGCCTGTTGGATGCCCGCTACGAGATGGCCGGTGACCAGGCCGAAGTCGTGATTGATGGCACCGCCCACGCCTATTACCAGTGGAGTGCGCTGCTGCGGGCGCTGTCGTCTTTCGAGGCCTATACCGAGATCTATCGTGATGCGCCCGGCGCGCGCCAGGTGGCCGAACTGTTGCTGCTGCGCGCCGATGTGCCGCGCTCCTTACGGGCATGCAGCGAAGAAATCGACCAGATCCTCGCCAGCCTGCCCGGCATCAACGGCCGCCCGGCGCAGCGCCTGGCCGCCGAGATGGATGCGCGCCTGCGCTTTACCGCCATTGACGAAATCCTTGAAGAAGGCCTGCACGCCTGGCTGACCGACTTCATCCCGCTGGTCCGCCAGTTGGGTAACGCTATTCACCATTCCTACCTGGAGGCGGCATGAGACTTTCCATCAGCCACGAAACCACCTACCGCTATGAAGACCAGGTGCGCGCCAGCATCCAGTACCTGCGCCTGACTCCCCACGACAGCGAACGCCAGCATGTGCTCAGTTGGCAGCTGGATTTACCGCGTCCGGTACGGGCCCAGTTGGACCCGTTCGGCAATATCCTGCATGTGCTGACCATGGATGAACCCCATGAATCGATCATCATCGGTGCCCGTGGCCAGGTGGACATTGACGAGTGGCGGGAGGCTGAACATGACAGCCAGTCACCATTTCCCTTCCAGCGTTGCACGCGCCTGACCGAACCGGACGAGGCCCTGCGCGCCTTTGCACAGCAGCACTGCGGCAAGCGTCGGGATCGCAATGCCCTGATCGACCTGATGCACGCGCTCAACCAGCATATCGAGTACGTGCCGGGTGCCACGCAGGTGGAGACCTGTGCGGCCGAGGCGTTCGCCGGGCGTGCCGGCGTTTGCCAGGATCACGCCCACGCCTTCCTGGCCTGCGCGCGCAGCCTGGGGATCGCGACGCGGTATGTGTCGGGGTATTTGTACAGCGAGGACAGCGAACACCTGGCCAGTCACGCCTGGGCCGAAGCCTGGCTGGATGACGCCTGGTACAGCTTCGATGTGACTAACCAACTGGCCCGCCCGGAGCGGCATTTGAAACTGGCGGTGGGCCTGGATTACCTGGACGCGTGCCCGGTGCGCGGCATGCGCCGTGGCGGTGGGCATGAGCAGATGCATGCCCGGGTGTTCGTGGCGCCGACCCCGGTGATTCTGGTGCAGCAGCAATAACCCATCACACCTGCCGGCGATAAGGCCCGAAAGATCGCCATCGCCGCCAAGCTGGTTCCTACAAGGCCGCGTCGGTTTTGCGAGCGGCCATATGCTTCAAATACCCCACCAGCAGGTCCAGGTCGGCATCAGGCAGCACGCTGGTGGCAAACGCCGGCATCTTTGCCTGTGGCCAGTGCCTCAGGCTTTGGGGATCACGGATATAACGCTTGAGGAAGTCGCCGCCAAAATACTCGGTCGGGCTGTAGGGCACATTCAGGTCCGGCCCTACCTGTGCGTCACCCGCGCCGTTGAGGCGATGGCAGGCCAGGCAGTTCTTCTGGAACAGGGCGAACCCCAGGTTGACCGGATCATCCACCGCCAGCGCAGGGTCCGGCAGCAGCGCCGGGAAGCGTTCGGCGACGGTTTTCAGCTGTCTGATCTTAGAGACCTGGAATGGCCACTGTTCCGGGCTGATCCCGCTTGCCTGGGGCTGGGTCCACACCAGATAGAACGGGCCGGCACTGGGTTTGCCAGCGGCCAGCGGGGGCCACGGATGAGCCGGATCCTCCACCGCCAGCCACGCCTGTGCGCCGCTTTGCGCAAGCAGCGGCGCGACGGCCAGTTCGGCGGCGAAACCATCGAGTGCCACCGCCTGCACATGGTTCTGCGCTACCAGACCCGGTAGGAGTGCGGCCATTGGGACTGCGCGATACGTCATATTGCGCTTGTAGGAAACATCATCGACGATCTGTACTACCTGCGCCGCCGGATGCTGGAGCAGGTCGGCGGTTTGCCAGGTCGTGCGGTTGTGATCCAGCTCGATGGTCAACTGGGCCGCGCTGACGGGGTAGGCCAGGATCAGCATCAGCAGGACGATAATCTGTTTCAAGGAGAAGCCCATTTCGCAGTGACGATGCGGGCCCACGATACCGGAAAACGGCCACTAGACTGTAGGCAAAAAGACAGCCCCGGCCACGGGAACGCGGTACGCGGTTTCCCGGGCGGTGCTGTCAAAGACTGCAATGTTTCGCTGTGATCGGCCCGTTCAACCAATGATCTTGGTCAGGTTGGGCAGAATCAGAATCAGTGTGGTGGCGAAGAGAATAAGCCCCGCCTGGCGAACTTTCGATTGTTTGAACATGGCTGACTGCCTTTTGTTGTTATTCCTGAGCGTCAAATGCGCCGATACCAGCACCATCATTTCCTACGTTAAGCCGGCTAGATGGCATTTTTCTTACAGCTGCTCCAGCAAGACCCGGCAGCAGCTTCATACACTTCTTACTGATTCAACCTTAGAGCCCCTGTCGGGCGCGGCTTAGATCGCTTTCATATCAAGTTAGATTGAAATCTGTTTAAAAAGGTATGAGGCATGTGGCCATCTTCGCGCCAGCCCCTTGGCTAGACAGCTAAAACGATTAATCAGGGGTTTCCGGTAGCCTCTTACCGTTCGTCTGAGCGTGGTCGTCAAGGTCAATGAGCGTATCGGTCATTGAATCTGCCCTCGTGGCGCTTAAGGTAAGGGCACGGTCGGCTCTCCCCTTGAGAGCTCCATTGCACAGTGGTTCGAGGACGTCATGACCCAAGCTTTGATCTTTGATGCGATACGTACGCCCCGGGGCAAAGGCAAGGCTGATGGCGCGTTGCACAGCGTCAAGCCGGTGAACCTGTTGGCCGGCTTGCTCACCGCCCTGCAGCAGCGCAGCGACCTGGATACGCGCCTGGTCGATGACATCGTGCTCGGCTGCGTCACCCCGGTCGGGGACCAGGGCGCGGATATCGCCAAGACCGCCGCGCTGGTGGCCGACTGGGACGTCAGCGTCGCCGGCGTGCAGGTCAATCGCTTCTGTGCGTCGGGCCTGGAAGCGGTCAATCTCGGTGCGATGAAAGTGCGCTCCGGCTTCGAGGATCTGGTGGTGGTCGGCGGTGTCGAGTCCATGTCCCGCGTGCCCATGGGCAGCGACGGCGGGGCCTGGGTGCTGGACCCGCAAACCAATATGCATAGCCACTTCACGCCCCAGGGGATTGGCGCCGACCTGATCGCCACCCTGGAAGGTTTCAGTCGCGACGATGTCGATGCTTTTGCCTTGCACTCCCAGCAGAAAGCGGCACGGGCCAGATCAGATGGTTCCTTCAAGAAATCGCTGATCCCGGTGCAGGACCAGAACGGTATCGTGCTGCTCGATCACGACGAATTCATCCGTGGCGACTCGACGCTTGAAGGCCTGGGCAAACTCAAACCCAGCTTCGAAATGATGGGCCAGATGGGCTTCGATGCCACGGCCTTGCGGGTCTATAGCCATGTCGAGCGCATTCACCATGTCCATACACCGGGTAACAGCTCCGGGATCGTCGATGGCGCGGCCTTGATGTTGATCGGCTCCGAAGCTCGGGGCCGTGAACTGGGCCTGCAGCCGCGCGCGCGCATTGTCGCCACGGCTGTGACTAGCACCGACCCGACGATCATGCTCACCGGCCCCGCGCCTGCCACCCGCAAGGCCTTGGCCAAGGCCGGCCTGCGGGTCGAGGACATCGACCTGTTCGAGGTCAACGAAGCCTTTGCCTCGGTGGTACTCAAGTTCATCAAGGACATGGGCATCGATGCCGCCCGGGTCAACGTCAATGGGGGTTCGATTGCCATGGGCCACCCGCTGGGGGCCACGGGGTGCGCGATCCTCGGCACCTTGCTCGACGAACTGGAAGTGCGCCAGCAGCGCTACGGCCTGGCCACGCTCTGTGTGGGCGGCGGCATGGGTATCGCCACCATTATCGAACGCCTCTGAGCCTAAGGAATTTGTCATGACCGACGCCATTCGTTACGAAAAAGGCCAGGACCAGATCGTGGTGCTGACCCTCGACATGCCCGGCCAGAGTGCCAACACCATGAACGCGGCCTACCGCGAGGCCATGGCCACCACTGTCGCGCGCCTGGACGCGGAAAAGGATGAGATTGCCGGGGTCATTATCACTTCGGCGAAAAAAACCTTCTTTGCCGGCGGCGACCTCAATGAACTGATCAAAGTCGACAAGCCCCACGCCAAGGCGTTCTACGACATGGTCCTGGGCCTGAAGGCGCAACTGCGCAGCCTGGAAACCCTCGGCAAGCCGGTGGTGGCGGCGATCAACGGCGCGGCGCTCGGCGGTGGCTGGGAGCTGTGCCTGGCGTGCCAGCACCGTGTGGCGCTGGATCATCCCTCGGTGCAGATCGGCTTGCCGGAAGTCACCCTCGGCCTCTTGCCGGGCGGCGGCGGGGTGGTGCGGATGGTGCGCATGCTGGGCCTGGAGAAGGCCTTGCCGTACCTGCTGGAAGGCAAGAAGGTCAGCGCGCAAAAGGCCTTGCAGGCCGGTTTGATCGACGAATTGGCGGCGGATCGCGATGAGCTGCTGGCCAAGTCCCGGGCCTGGATCCTGGCCAATCCTGCGGCTAAACAGCCTTGGGATATCAAGGGTCACCAGATTCCTGGCGGCACACCGTCCAACCCGAAAGTCGCGCAAATGCTCGCCATTGCGCCATCGATCCTGCGCAGCAAAACCAATGGTTGCTTCCCCGCGCCGGAGAAAATTCTCTGTGCTGCCGTGGAAGGCGCCCAGGTGGACTTCGACACCGCACACCTGATCGAGACTCGCTACTTCACCGAGCTCACCACCGGCCAGGTGGCGAAGAACATGATCGGCACCTTCTGGTTCCAGCTCAACGAAATCAACGCCGGTGGCTCACGTCCTACAGGGTTTGCGCCGTATGTCACGCGCAAGGTCGGCATCCTTGGGGCTGGCATGATGGGGGCGGGGATTGCCTACGCCAGCGCATCGGCGGGAGTGGACGTGGTGCTCAAGGACGTCACGCTGGCGGCGGCAGAGAAGGGCAAGGCCCACTCGGCAGCGCTGCTGGACAAGAAGGTCAGCCGTGGGCAACTGACGGTCGAGCAGCGCGACAGTACCCTGGCGCGGATCCGTCCTACAGACAGCGACGCCGACCTGGCCGGTTGCGACCTGATCATCGAAGCCGTCTTCGAAGACCGCGACCTCAAGGCCAAGGTCTCGGCTGCGGCCCAGCGTGTAGTAGGGGCTGAGGCGGTGATTGCTTCCAATACGTCCACCTTGCCTATCAGCGGCCTGGCGAGCGCGGTGCCCGATCAAGGTAAATTCATCGGCTTGCACTTCTTTAGCCCGGTGGAAAAAATGCCCCTGGTGGAAATCATCAAGGGCGCCAACACCAGCGACGAAACCCTGGCTCGCGGTTTTGATTTCGTACTGCAAATCAAGAAAACCCCGATTGTGGTGAATGACAGTCGCGGCTTCTTTACCTCGCGGGTGTTCGGCACCTTCACCAACGAAGGCATCACCCTGCTCGGCGAAGGCGTGGCCGCGCCGATGATCGAGACCGAGGCGCGCAAGGCCGGGATGCCGATTGGCCCGCTGGCGATCTCTGACGAAGTTTCCCTCAGCCTGATGAGCCATATCCGTCAGCAGACCGCCAAGGACCTACAAGCCGAAGGTAAAACACTGCCGGAACACCCGGCGTTTGCGGTGATCGACCTGCTGCTCAATGAATACAAGCGTCCCGGCAAGGCGGCGGGCGGTGGTTTCTACGAGTACCCCAGCGGTGGGCAGAAGCATTTGTGGCCTGAGCTCAAGGCGCGCTTTGAAAGGCCCGGGCAGCGGATCTCGGCGCAGGATGTGCGCGACCGCCTGCTGTTTATCCAGGCCATCGAGACTGTGCGCTGTGTGGAGGAGGGCGTATTGATGTCCACCGCCGATGCCAACGTGGGTTCGATCTTCGGTATCGGTTTTGCGGCCTGGACCGGCGGGGCGCTGCAATTTATCAACCAGTACGGGCTCAACGACTTCGTGGCGCGGGCGCGTTACCTGGCCGAGCAGTACGGCGAGCGGTTCAACCCGCCAGCCTTGCTGCTGGAAAAGGCCGCCCAGGGTGCTACGTTCTAGCCACCCGACCGGACACGGCTGGGGCTTGCCTTGAAAGGGTATTTCAGGGCAGGCTGGCGGGTGTGCGTTATTCCCATCACCGTGTCAGGTATTTTTTATGTCGCTACGCGTCTGCATTCTGGAAACCGATATCCTGCGTCCGGAACTGGTCGATCAATATCAAGGTTACGGGCAGATGTTCCAGCGCCTGTTTTCACAGCAGCCGATTGCCGCCGAGTTCATCGTCTACAACGTGATGCAAGGTGACTACCCGGCTGACAGCGAAGTCTTCGATGCCTACCTGGTAACGGGCAGCAAAGCGGACTCCTTTGCCACCGACCCGTGGATCGAAACCCTCAGGGCCTACCTGCTGAACCGCTACGAGCGGGGAGACAAGTTGCTCGGTATCTGTTTCGGCCATCAACTGCTGGCGCTGCTGCTGGGCGGCAAGAGCGAGCGGGCGAGCCAGGGCTGGGGCGTGGGCATCCACAACTACCAACTGGCCGCCAAGGCGCCGTGGATGAGCCCGGTGGTGGAAGAACTGACCCTGTTGATCAGCCATCAGGATCAGGTCACGGCCTTGCCGCAAAACGCCACGGTGATTGCCTCCAGCGACTTCTGCCCGTTTGCCGCTTATCACATCAATGACCAGGTGCTGTGCTTCCAGGGGCATCCCGAGTTTATCCACGATTACTCGCGGGCACTGTTGGACATTCGCCAGCAGAACCTGGGCGAGCAGATCTACCAAAGTGGCGTCGCCAGCCTGGCGCACGACCACCACGGCGTGACTGTGGCGGAATGGATGATGCGGTTCGTGGCGCACAAGCCGCAGGTGGCCTGATCAGTTGGGCCGGCTATAGCCACCCCGAGCGCTTGAAGCTGGCCCACAACCCCGTGCACCCCACCGCGATAAACCCCAACACCGCAAAATAGCCGTAGTGCCATTGCAGCTCCGGCATGTTCTGGAAGTTCATCCCGTAGATCCCGGCCACCGCCGTGGGGAACGCGAGGATCGCCGCCCAGGCGGCAAACTTGCGTTGCACCACGCTCTGGCGCGAGGCCTCCAGCAGCACACCGATCTCGATGGTCTGGCTGGCGATGTCGCGCAGGGTGGAAAGGTCTTCCATCTGCCGCGTGACATGGATCTGCACATCGCGAAAATACGGGCGCATGTTCTTGTCGATGAACGGGAAGCTCAGCTTCTGCAATTCCTCGCTGATCTCCACCATCGGCGCCACATGCCGGCGCAGCCTCAGCACATCGCGGCGCAGGCCATGCAGGTTCTGGATATCCCGCTCATTGAGGGCGTCGCACAGCACGCTGCGCTCCAGCGCATCGATCTCGGCATGAATCGCCTCGCTCACCGGCTGGTAGTTTTCGGTGACAAAATCCAGCAGCGCATAGAGTACGAAATCTTCCCCGTGTTCCAGCAGCAGTGGCCGCGCCTCACAACGTTGGCGCACATACCCGTAGGACGCCGAGTGGCCATTGCGGGCGGTGATGATATAGCCGTTACCGGCGAAGATATGGGTCTCGATAAACTCCAGCTTGCCCTCATGGCGCACCGGCGAATAGGTCACGATAAACAGCGCGTCGCCAAAGGTTTCCAGCTTGGGCCGGCTGTGTTTTTCCAGGGCGTCTTCGATGGCCAGTTCATGCAGGTTGAACTGGCGTTGCAGGTTGGCCAACTCCTGGGCGTCGGGCTCTTCCAGGCCGATCCACACAAAGTGACCGGGCTTGGCCGCCCAGGCGGCGCCTTCATCGAGGGTGATATCCCTGACTTTTTTCCCGGCGCTGTAGACGGCTGCTGCAACAACTCTACCCATAATGCTGATCGCTTCTTCACAAGTGGCAGTAACCGGCCAGCTTAGCCTGAAACGCTACATTGTAGGAGCTGGCTTGCCGGCGATGGCGTCCTCAAGATCGCCATCGCCTGTCATTCAGGTTTTTTGCAGTTCTTGATCCATCGCTTCAATACATTCGATCATCTGCCCGCGGCATTTCTCGATCAGCCCGGGCATGTCATCCATCGTCAAACCAGCCGTCGGAATCGGCGCCAAGGATCGGATCAAAATATCACCACTGTCCCAGCGATTGAGCTTCATCTGCTTCACATAAGTACTGACGCACACCGGCACAATCGGCACCCCGGCGGCAATCGCCATCTGGAACGCGCCCTTCTTGAACGGCAGCAAGGCTTCACCCAGGTTGCGGGTGCCTTCCACAAACACCCAGATCGAGGTGTCTTCGTGTTGCAGGGTATGGGTGGTGGTCAGCATCGACCGCCGTGCCTTCTGTGCATTGCCCCGATCAATCAGCACATTGCCCGCCAGCCAGAACAGTTGCCCGAACAGCGGCACCCACTTCAGGCTCTTCTTGCCGATACATACGGTGCGATAGGGCACCACGTTGCCGAACACGAACAAATCATAGTTGGACTGGTGGTTGGCAATGATCACGCAACTGCTCGACTTGTTGCGCAGCGAGTCCACTTGCGCCTTGACCCGCAGCCGTAGGATCCACATGGCCGGCAGTGCATACAGGCGTGCGCACAGGCGGCTGTTGTCCGGGTTGAAGGGCCGGCACACGCCCAGTAACACCCCGAGCACACCGGCGATCAGAAAATGCAGGCCCATCAATAACATGCGTAATAAATAAAGCATCGACACGGACCATCGGGACAAAAGGTGGCGCAGTGTACGGACGTGCACTGTATTCGGCAATTACCCCAGTAGAGGTAGGAGATGGCCGATGTTTAAGTGCATGTTTCAACAGATGGCGACAGATGCTATCTAGAGCGGCTGCAAGGCCATTCAAAATGCCGTGTAAGAAAAAGCCCGACGCGAGGTCGGGCTTTTTTATTGAGCGGGGCGTGGGTGGTTAACCCAAGTGCTCCTGATCCTGGATGATCGCGTTATCCAGCAGCTCCAGCAGTGCTTTGCGCACCTTCAGCTTGGTGTGCTTATGGGCGTTCATATTGATCTTCTTCAACTGCCGCGCCGCTTCCAGGGCCGCCGCCTGCAACGCTTCAGGTGCCACCACCTTGTCGAGGAAACCGGCACTCAAGGCATCTTGTGGGGTGAACATCTCGGCGTTGATCACCGAACGATGAAACGCCGACTTGCGCAGGCGATCACGCGCCAACTCGATCCCGGCATGGTGCATGGTCATGCCGATCATCACTTCATTCAGGCCAATACTGAACGGCCCCTCGACACCAATCCGGTAATCGGCCGACAACAGCAGGAACGCCCCCTTGGCCACCGCATGCCCAGGGCACGCCACAATCACCGGGAACGGGTGCGACAACAGACGGCGCGCCAGGGTCGAGCCCGACGTCACCAGGCTGACTGCCTCTTTAGGGCCGGCCGTCATCACTTTCAAATCATAACCACCGGACAGAATTCCCGGCGTACCGGTGATAATCACCACCGCCCGATCCTTCTCGGCCTGGTCCAGCGCTTCATTAAACGCACTGACCACGGCAGGGGAAATGGCATTGACCTTACCGTTGCTCAAGGTCAGGGTCGCGATACCGTCTTCGAGGTGGTAGGCAATCAACTCACTCATGACGCGATTCCTTGTAATACGTTTAATAGAAGGGCAGGCCGCAGACGTTACCCAGCATGGCCGCCCCGGTAAAGCGCCGTGACTGACTGGGCGGTCAGACTTTTCCCCTACACCCGGCCTGAAGCAGGCTACAGCAGGGCATGGCGGCTGCCATCGACCCGTGCCATCGCGCCTTGAGAATGGCAGAATCGCCGCCCTCCACGCCGTGCCAGAGCGACGCACGTCGAGATAATTGGCTAAGCGCATGAAAATTCTGAAAAAAACCTTTGCCATCAGAAAAGCTTTCGACTACATTAGCGCGCCTCGACAGACTGAATCAGTTTGACGAGATACGGTGAAGTGTCCGAGTGGCTTAAGGAGCACGCCTGGAAAGTGTGTATACAGGAAACTGTATCGAGAGTTCGAATCTCTCCTTCACCGCCACATTCTACAAACACAAACCCCCGGTTTTCCTAGAGAAATCCGGGGGTTTGTGGTTTTTGGTGTCTGCGAAAATACCTCCGCCGCGCCAGCCGGTGTGTCTACGCTCGATCAATGGCGGGCGTTTAGAGTACAGAACATAAATCTGCCCTCTTTTCAGAGCAATGTTGATCGCCGCTTATATAAACCTTGAATCCCGGTACGCAGCCTTTTAGAGGCTGCTCTTTTCTAAACCTCATCAGCTTTTTGAAATCACACGACTCATGTATTGATTCAAGTCGCGTAGATCCTGAATGCTCCAAGAATGTGGCGACAACTTCACACCATTCTCTCGTAGGGTTCTTGGAATCAAGTCTCCATTTGGACGAAGTATTATCGATGAGACAATAACGCCCGGATAATCACCCAGCCGTTTCTTGAAGGCGGTTGTTGTAAGGTTTGGCGTAGGGGGATTGCTTTTATTCGCCAATGGCCCGGTTCCTTTGATATCTGTTCCGTGGCACATGGCGCATCTTTGCAAATAGAGGTTTTTTCCATTGGCATTATCCGCAACGGACAGTGAAGGTTGAATGAGCGATAGCAATCCCAGCGAAGCGATGAACAGTATTTTCATTTTTATAGGGTCTTGTTGTTTGAATCGGGTCTGAGTCGAGGATTTTTTACAACACAACCCCATGATTCGGCTAGATAAAATCGGTGGTTTTTGATTTTTCGGCGCCTGCAAGCACGTGATATGGGAATACGCAGTGAATCTGTTCCGTTATATTCCAACGCTCACTCAGTTGGTCCAATCAAGGAAGATCCATTGAAAGCATCCCTCGGCGCTCTGCTTCTGATCTGTGTAACCACCCCCGCACTTGCCAGTAATAACGCCATTGGCTTCCAGACTTCCACCCTGGCAGACCCAAGCAACGAGCGCCCATTGGAGATGGTCGTCTGGTACCCCAGCGCCACCACCGCCACGCCCGAATTGATCGCCGATAACGCCGTATTCATCGGCGCCCCAGCCGTGCGCAATGCGCCGCCGTCTATCGGCAAGCATCCATTGGTGGTGCTTTCCCATGGCTTCGGCGGTAATTGGGGCAACCAGGTGTGGCTGGCCAGTGCCCTGGCGCATCAGGGTTTTATCGTGGCGGCGGTCAATCATCCTGGTACGACCAGCAAGGACCGTCGGCCGGAGGCGGCCGCGCAGTTGTGGCAGCGGCCGGTCGATATCCGTCGGGCGATTGATGGGGTGATCGCGCAGCCCAAACAGTTTGGGGCAGTCGCTGATCATCGAATTGCGGTGGTAGGTCATTCACTCGGCGGTTGGGCGGCGCTGGAAGTCGCCGGCGCACGTTTCGACCCAGAGCGTTACGCCCAGGACTGCAAGGTTCACTCGCAGTTGGCCCCTTGCGCGGTCTACCAGCAGATGAACCCCGCCAGTACTGCGGCTGCGCAGGCGCAGTTGGCGGCAGACTTGAGTGATCAGCGCGTCAGCGCCATTGTGTCACTGGACCTGGGCCTGTCCCGTGGGTTTACCGCTGCCAGCCTCGCGGCGTTGCCGGTGCCGACGCTGGTGATTGCTGCGGGCGTGCCTTCAACGGAGCTTCCCGCCGAGTTGGAGTCGGCTGACTTGGCCAAGCGCCTGCCCCCGGCATCGACGCGTTATGTCGAGATCAGCGACGCGACTCACTTCAGCTTCATGGCGATCTGCAAGTCAGGCGGCGAGGCGCTGATCGAAGAGAGCTCGCCAGGCGACGGCATGATCTGCCGGGATGGCGACGGCGCGCGACCGCGTGAGGTGATCCAGCAGCAGACGGCCTCCCTGATCGTCGAGTTTCTGGGGCAAGTCAATCCGTCTCCTGAACCTGTTGCTCATACACAGTCCTCACCGACCCCATAAATGCCTGCATGGCTGACGACTTGATCCGATGCCGCCGGGTAATCAAGCCATACGGCGGCAGGCGCGGTTCAAACTCGATCGGCAGTACGGCCAGCAGGTGTTTGCCGGGGTATTCATTGACCACCGACAACGGTGTGACGCCCAACATGTCGGTCTGCTGGATCAGTGACAGCAGGGTCATGATCGAGGTGGTTTCGACGATGCTGCTCGGGATGTCGAGTTGAGCGTTGTAGAACGCCTGGTTGATGATCGAGCGCATCGGGCTGGGGTGTTGCTGCAAGACCCAGGTCATGCCTTGCAGTTGGCCCCAGCTCAGGTCCTGGGCCGTGGCGCTGGCCAACGGGTGTTGGGCGCCGACGATCACGCACAGGGCTTCCTCGCCGAGGCTGTCGAAGAGCAGTTCATCGGCGCGGGCGCCAGGCGGGATACGCCCCAAAACCACGTCCAACTGGTCCTGCAACAGGGCCTGGACCAGCACGTCGCTGGTGTCTACCTGGATGCTCATCGAGAGGCGAGGATGACTCTGTTTGAGGGTGGCAATAGTGCGGGTCAGCAACCCGGACGCCAGTGCCGGAATCGCGCCGATGGTCACCCGGCCCAGGTTGCCGGACTCCAGCGCGGCCAGTTCTTCACGCATGCCTGACAGCTCGGCGAACACCATCCTGGCGTAGTAAATCACCGTTTCGCCAAACGGCGTGGCCCGCATCCCACGGGACATGCGCTCGAACAACTCGACCCCCAGCAGGTTTTCGGCCTCGTGCAGCATCTTGGTGGCGGCGGGTTGGGTCATGCCGATTTCATCGGCGGCCCTGCGCAATGAGCCCAATTCATCCAGAGCCAGCATCAAGCGCAATTGCCTCAGGCGCAGGCGGCTGTGGATCAGGTGCGCTTCGGGAATTCGGCTCATGGACAAGACTCGGGTCAGGAGGAGAGCACCCAGAGTTACAAGAATTGTGCAGGCTTGCCAAGGGGGAAGTGGGGGCGTCTGGCGATAACCTCAGTGTATCGCCCTATCATCACCTTTGATTGGACGGTTATCACTCGTAGCGTTGATAGTTCATGCCATCCAACGGGCGATATCTTTTGTAACTGCGCCCCTATACAAGAACAACAATGCACGCCGTTTTAAGAGGAATCCCGCATGACCGCACCCCGCATTGCCATGGTCCTGGGCGACCCCGCCGGTATCGGCCCCGAGCTGGTGGCCCGGTTGCTGGCTGACCCTGTTGTCCGCGCCCAGGCCAATGTGCTGTTGATTGCCGATGAAGCGCAAATGCTGCGTGGCATGGCGATCGCCGGCCTGTCGTTTCCCTACCGCACCATCGACTCTCTGGATGACCTGGTGTTCAGCGACGATACGCCGCTGTTCTACCCCTTCCGAGGCGATGCCAGTCGTGACTTTGTCTATGCCCAGGCCAGCGCCAACGGTGGCCGCTACAGCCTCGACACCCTGCAAACAGGCCTGCGCCTGACCCAGCAAGGCACCACCGATGCCCTGCTGTTTGGTCCGCTGAACAAAACCTCCCTGCACATGGCCGGGATGGAGCATAGCGACGAGTTGCACTGGTTTGCCGAGCTGTTGGATTTTGACGGGCCGTTCTGCGAATTCAACGTACTCGACAACCTCTGGACTTCCCGGGTGACATCTCACGTGGCGCTGGCCCAGGTGCCAGGCTTGCTGAGCCAGGAACGGGTGGTGCAGGCCATCCAGTTGATCGACACGGCACTCAAGCGCAGCGGTTTGCCGCAGCCGCGCATCGGCGTCTGCGGGCTCAACCCGCACAACGGTGACAACGGCAGTTTTGGTCGTGAGGAGTTGGACATCATCGGCCCGGCAGTCAAGTCCGCCCAGGTCCTGGGGATCGATGCCGATGGCCCGTACCCGGCCGACACGATCTTCCTCAAGGTCCAGGGTGATGCCAATGCCTTCGATGCGGTGGTCACCATGTACCACGACCAGGGCCAGATCGCGATCAAGTTGATGGGCTTTTCCCGTGGCGTCACGGTGCAGGGCGGCCTGCCGATCCCGATCACCACGCCGGCCCACGGTACCGCGTTTGATATCGCTGGGCAGGGCAAGGCCAACGTCGGCGCGATGCGCCAGGCCTTCGAAATCGCTTGCCGCATGGGCCTCAACCGGCGCTAGCAACCCAAGTACTCAAGCGCTTCCACAAAAAAAATAATAAGTGGGAATCAAGATATGCAAACCAGCTCCCCGGCGACTACCCAGAGTCCGCCCGTTGTCGATCTTCGTTGGCTACGGGTGATTCCACCGATTGTCATCACCTGCATCATGTCTTACATGGACCGTATCAATATCGCCTTCGCCATGCCCGGTGGCATGGCTGACGAACTGGGTGTTTCTGCCAGTATGGTGGGCCTGGCGGGCGGTATCTTTTTTGTCGGCTACCTGTTCCTGCAAGTGCCCGGCGGCAAGTTGGCGGTACATGGCAGTGGCAAACGCTTCATCGGCTGGTCGCTGCTGGCCTGGGCGGTGATTTCGATCCTCACGGGCTTTGTCACCAACCACTATCAATTGCTGTTCCTGCGTTTTGCCCTGGGGGTGGCCGAGGGCGGTATGTTGCCGGTGGTGTTGACCATGATCAGCAACTGGTTCCCCGACAAGGAGCGCGGGCGGGCCAACGCGATTGTAATCATGTTCGTGCCATTGGCCGGCATCATCACCGCGCCGTTATCCGGCTGGATTATTGCGGCCCTGGACTGGCGGATGCTGTTCATCATCGAAGGCCTGTTGTCGGCGGTGGTGATGGTGTTGTGGATGCTGACCATCAGCGACCGACCGCAAGAGGCCAAGTGGATCAGTGAGCGTGAGCGCGATTACTTGATCACCACCCTGGCCGAAGAACAGAAAGCCATTGCCGCCAAGGCCGTGAAAAACGCCTCGTTGTCCGAGGTCATGGCTGACAAGACCCTATGGCATCTGATCGCCCTCAACTTCTTCTACCAGGCCGGTATCTATGGCTACACCCTGTGGCTGCCGAGCATCGTCAAGGAACTGACCCAGAGCGGCATGGGCAAGGTGGGCATGCTGGCGACCCTGCCTTATATCGCTGCGATGTTCGGCATGCTGATGTTCTCCAACCTGTCGGATCGCAGCGGCAAGCGCCGGGCATTTATTGCCGTGCCCCTGGCTGGCCTGGCGCTGTGCCTGACGTTGTCGGTGATCCTGCGTGAGCAGATCTGGCTGTCTTTTGCCGCGCTGGTGGGCTGCGGGTTCTTCCTGCAAGCGGCAGCGGGGATTTTCTGGACCATCCCGGCGAAAATTTTCAGCGCTGAAGCGGCTGGCGGTGCTCGTGGCCTGATCAATGCCCTGGGCAACCTCGGCGGGTTTTGCGGGCCGTACATCGTCGGCGTACTGATCAGCCAATACTCCCAAAGCATCGGCGTCTACAGCCTGGCCCTATCGGTGGCGCTGGCGGCGGTGCTCGCCATGACCTTGCCACGCAAGTGCGAACAGGCCTAAGACTTACCTTGAAGAGGAATCGAACCATGAATCAGGAAGTGCTCTTGCTGGTGCAAAAATGCGCCCACACCTTCAGTTTCTATGACGTGCAGACGGGGGCGGTGCTCAAGCACATCCGGTTGCCGGAGTTCCCGCACGAGTTTGTGGTGGACTCGAAAAACCGCTTTGCCTACGTCGGCCATTACGGCATCGAAACTTCCAGCCACGAAGGCGAGGGCGGTTGCTCGGTGTTCGTCATCGACCTTGAGCGCGCCGAGCATGTACGCACTCTGAGCATCTGGCCGTTCCGCCGCCCCCATGGCCTGGCGATGGATGATCAGGACCGCCTCTACGTGCTCAGCGAAGGCAACTCGACCTTGCTGATCTTCGATCAGCCCCACTTGCGTGATGTACCGGACCGGGCGATTCCTTCCGGCGGCTACAAGAGCCACCTGGTGGCTATGACTCGCAATGGCGAGACCGCGTTTGCCCTCAACCTGTTGAGCAACACCATCACCCGGCTCAAGCCCCAGGATCCGACGATTGCGCCGCTGCCCATGCAGCCGGGCAGCCAGCCGGAAGGCAATTGCTTCAGCCGTGACGAGCGCACGTTGTACGTGACCACGCGTGGCGATAACAGCATCGTCGCGGTCGACGTCGAGACCCTGAAAGTGACCCATCGTGGGCGTACCGGTGCGGACCCGACTCGGATCTACCGCGACCGCCAGGACCGGCTTTATGTGACCAATTACGGCGAACAATCGCTCTCGGTATTCAGCCCGCAGTTGGAGCAAATCCGCCGTGTCGAGTTGGACAGCACTGCCATTGCCATGAGCCTGCACCCCACGCGAGACCTGGCGTTTGTCACCCTCAAGGACCAGCGCGTGGGCATGCTCGACCTTAATACCTGGACCTTCGAGCGTTACTTCGAAACCCTACTGGAGCCGGATGTCTCCCAGGTCATCGTGCGGTGAGCAGCCTCTGCCTGCACGAACGCCTGGGCCTTGAGATGAACGGGGCTGCACCGATCACCCTGATCGACGCACACCATCACCTCTGGGACCTGGATTGCGGTCGTTACCCGTGGCTGCAAGGGGCGCCGGACCCGGGGTTTTTCCTTGGTGACTATCAGCCTTTGCGCCGGCATTACCGGGCGCCGGATTACCTGGCCGACAGCGCTGCGCACCGGGTGTTGGCCACTGTGCATTGCGAGGCCGAGCACGAGCGCAGCGATCAAGTGGGGGAGACCCGTTGGGTGCATGAGCAATATGCCCGCTACGGGTTCCCGAATGCGGTGGTGGCCCATGCCTGGCTGCATGCTGATAACTGCGCCGACATTCTGGGACAGCACCTGGAGTTTCCACTGGTGCGAGGTATCCGCAGCAAGCCGCTCACCGCTGCCACGCTACACCAGGCGGACACTGTGCGCGGCTTGTCGGGCAGCCTGCAGGACGAGCAGTGGCTCAGAGGCCTGGCGCTGCTGGAGCGGCATGGGCTGTCCTGGGATTTACGTGTGCCTTACTGGCATTTGGAAGAGGCGGCACAGGTGGCCGCGATGTTTCCGGGATTGACCATCGTGCTCAACCACATGGGCTTCCCGTGGGACCGCAGTGAGAGCGGCCTGGCCGGTTGGCGGCGAGGGATGCAGGCATTGGCGGCCCAACCCAACGTCTGGGTAAAGGTTTCCGAACTGGGGTTGCGCGACCAACCCTGGACGATGGAAGGCAACCGCGCAGTGGTTCGCGAAACCCTGGCCCTGTTTGGTATTGAGCGCTGCCTGTTCGCCAGTAATTTCCCGGTGGCTGGTTTGCGCATTGGTTATGACGCTTTGGTGCAGGCCATGGATGCCCTGTTGGATGGCTACGACGCAGTGCAGCGCGAAGGGTTTTTCTGGCGCAACGCGCAGCAGGTCTACCGCATCACGCTGTAGTCCCGAATAACAATAATGACGGTGCAATCCATGAATACTCTCGAACCTGGCCAGCGCGGCGCAGTGCCGTTGCTGCACTTTGAAAATGTCTGCAAAAGCTTTGGCGGTACCTTGGCCGTCAATCACGTAAGCCTTGAAGTCGAGGCCGGCAGCGTGCTGGCGCTGCTGGGGGAAAACGGCGCGGGCAAGTCGACATTGATCAAGCTCCTGGCCGGTGTGCATCGTCTCGACAGCGGGCGGATTCTATTTGACGGCCACCCCATCGAAACCGAGGCCGACCGCAAGGGCATCGCCTTTATCCATCAGGATTTGGGGTTGATCGACTCTCTGAGTGCTGCCGAAAACATTGCCTTTACCTGTGGTTTTGCCCGTCGCGGCGGCCTGATCGACTGGCGGCAAGTACGGCGCAAGGCCCGTGAAGCCCTGGCCCTGGTTGACGACAGCATTGACCCGGATACCCCGGTGGGTGAGCTGGAGCGCACCCAGAAATCCCTGGTCGCCATTGCCCGTGCGCTGGCGGTGGACGCGCGCCTGCTGGTGCTGGATGAGCCCACCGCGAGCCTGCCCGCCGACGACGCCGAGCGGCTGTTTGTGGTGCTCAAGCGCTTGCAGGCGCAAGGCGTGGGCATGATCTATGTGTCCCATCGCCTGGATGAGATTTTCCGGGTGGCCGATCAGGTGGCGGTGATGCGCGATGGTCGGCTGGTGTGCCGCAAGGCCATCGCCCAAACCGACCCCCAGGATCTGGTGCGCCAGATTGTCGGGCGTGAACCCGAACAACTCTACCAGGCGGCACCCTGCAGTCACGGCCCGTTGCTGTTGCAGGTGCGTGATATGGCGTGCGGCGGGGTCAGCGGTCTGTCCTTTGACCTGCACGCCGGGGAAATCCTGGCCCTGGCCGGGCTGCGTGGCGCTGGGCAGGAGCGCGTCGGCCGGGCCTTGTTCGGTTTGCTGGCGATAGACGCTGGCGAGGTGCTGCTCGACGGTGCGCGGTTGCGCACGCATTCGGCGGCCCAGGCCATGCGCCAAGGCTTGGGGTTGGTGGCGGGGGACCGTTGTGGTGAGTCGCTGCCAATGCCGTTGTCGGTGCGCGAGAACCTGTTTCTCAACCCATTGGCCAGCGGCAAAGGGCTGCTGGGCTGGATCTCGCCGCAGGCTGAGCGGCGCCAGGCCGAGGCGTTGGTCCGGCAATTCGATGTACGGCCCAATGCCACTGAATGTGCGGTGGAAACCCTGAGCGGTGGCAATCAGCAAAAAGTGGTGATGGCCCGTTGGTTGGAGATCACCGGGCGCCTGCTGATCCTCGAAGAGCCCACCGCCGGTGTCGACGTGGGAGCCAAGGCCGATATCTACCGGCTGGTGCAACGCGCCTTGGAGCGCGGCCTGGCGGTGTTGTTGATCTCCACCGATTTCGAGGAGGTGGCCAACATCGCCCACCGTGCCCTGGTGTTCAGCCGCTCGACTGTGGTGGCGACCCTGGGCAAGGAGGACCTGTCGCTCAGCAGCCTGTTACACCGCGCTTCGGCCAGCGATGCTGCCTGAACCCCTCTATTCCATTGAACTTTATCGATAACAAGAAGGCCTGCCATGAACGCTGATAATCCTGCCTCGGCGGTTAGCCCGAGGATCCTGACCCGCGACTTTTCGCGCCTGCTGCCGGTGTACGGCATGCCGGTCTTGTTGCTGGGGCTGATCGTGTTTTTCTCGGTGCTGCTGCCGGACTCGTTCCCTACGCTGCTCAACCTCAACTCGATCCTGGGCGACAAGGTGATCATCGCGATCCTGGCCCTGGCGGCGATGGTGCCGATGCTCACCAACAAGATCGACCTGACCGTGGGCTACGGCATTGTGCTGTGGCACATCCTGGCGATCAGCCTGCAGACCCGTTATGGCTTTTCCTGGCAAGCCTCGGTGCTGATCGTGCTGGCGGCCGGGTTGTTGTTCGGCCTGATCAACGGCTTGCTGGTGGAAATGGCCAGGATCGACTCGTTTATCGCCACCCTCGGCACCGGCACCGTGGTCTACGCCCTGGCGTTGTGGCACAGCGGTGGCCGCCAGGTGTTTGGGGATTTGCCAGAAGGCTTTCTGTTGCTTAACGGTGCCAGCCTGTTCGGTTTGCCGATCGCCGCGTTCTACGTGCTGGGCCTGGCGCTGTTGCTGTGGGTGGTGACCGAGTATCTGCCGATCGGGCGTTTTCTCTATGCGATTGGTGCCAACCCGAAAGCGGCCGAGTTGAATGGTATTCCCTGCCGGCGTTATGTGGTCGGGGCCTTTATGGGCTCGGGCGTGTTGACGGCGTTTGCCGGGGTGTTATTGGCCTCGCGTTTGCAGATCGGCCAGGCCAGCGTGGGCCTTGAGTTCCTGTTGCCGGCCCTGGTCGGGGCGTTTCTCGGTTCGACCACGATCAAGCCGGGCCGAGTCAATGTGTGGGGCACGCTGATTGGCGTGGCGGTATTGGCGGTGGGCATCGCCGGTATCCAGCAACTGGGCGGGGCGTTTTTTGTCGAGCCACTGTTCAACGGTGTGACCTTGCTGCTGGCCATCGGCATTGCCGGTTATGCGGGCCGGCGCCGGGTGCGGGTGCGCAATACACCGGCCAAACCCTGAACCATCATTTTTTTGGGAGAACCTTATGAGCCTTGAAGTGTTTCGTCGTACCCGCTTGCTCGTGTGTGTTGCCTTGATCTCGCTCGCCAGTATTGCCCAGGCTGCGGCAGACGAGTTTGTCGAACAGGCCCGGCAACGGGTGGAGGCGGCCACCCAGCCCTGGACCACTTGGCAAGGCCCGGACAGCGGGCCCGTGGCGCAAGCGGGCAAACAGGTGCTGTTTATCGCCTCGGACCTGCGCAACAGCGGTGTGCTAGGGGTCAGTGAAGGGGTCAAGGCCGCAGCGCAAGTCATGGGCTGGAAGCTGCGTATCCTTGATGGCCAGGGCAGTGTGTCCGGGCGCACGGCGGCGTTGAACCAAGGCATCGTGCTCAAGCCGGACGGGATCATTCTGGGTGGCTTCGACGCCCGGGAACAGCTCAGCACCCTGAAGAAAGTCCAGGCGGCCAAGATCCCCGTGGTGGGCTGGCACGCCGGACCAAGCGCCGGGCCGATGGCCGAGGAAGGCTTGTTCGTCAATGTCACCACCGACCCCGGTGATGTGGCGAAAATCGCCGCCTACTACGCTGTGGCGCAATCGGACGGCAAGGCCGGCGTGGTGATCCTCACCGATTCGCTGTACGCGGTGGCCACCGCCAAATCCGACGCTATGGCCGAGGTCATCAAGCAATGCAGCGGGTGCAGCCTGTTGGCGCTGGAAGATTCGCCGCTGGCTGAAACCTCGTCGCGCATGCCGCAGTTGACCACATCGTTGTTGCAGCGGTTTGGCGACAAGTGGAACTACACCCTGGGCATCAATGACCTGTATTTCGACTTTATCGGTTCGTCCCTCAGTCGCCTGGGGCGCAAGCCCGACCAGCCACCGCTGAGCCTGTCGGCGGGTGACGGCAGCGAATCGGCGTACCAGCGCATCCGCAAATCCAGCTACCAGGCCGCCACCGTACCGGAGCCGGTGACCTTGCACGGCTGGCAGTTGATCGACGAACTGAACCGCGCCTTTGCCGGGGTTGGGCCAAGCAACTATGTGACGGCGGTGCACTTGATCACGGCCAACAATATCCAGGTGGACGGCGGCCCGCGTAATACCTTCGATCCGGACAACGGTTATGCCGCGGCCTATCGCAAAATCTGGCAACGCTGAGGGCGAGGCTCATGACCGGTATCGAGATTTTTGACCCGCGGCTGCACAACATTCTCAAGCCTGGCAGCGTGTTGCAGCGCCTTGGCGGCGGCGCCATCTGGGGAGAAGGCCCGGTATGGCTACCCGCCGAACAGGCCCTGGTGTGGAGTGATATTCCCAACAACCGCATGCTGCGTTGGCATGAAGGGCAGGGCGTGAGTGTGTTCCGCCAGCCGTCGCATTTCAGCAACGGTAACAGCCTGGATCGCGAGGGCCGGCTGGTCAGTTGCGAGCACGGTCGCCGGGGCATTTCCCGTACTGAGTCGGACGGTGAGGTGCGGCTGCTGGTGGACCGTTATCAAGGACGACGGCTCAACTCGCCCAACGACCTGGTGGTCAAGTCCGATGGCAGCCTCTGGTTCAGCGATCCGGCCTACGGAATCATGAGTGACGTCGAAGGCTACAAGGCCGACAGCGAACAGGATGGCTGCCATGTGTACCGTTTCGACCCGCTCGCCAACGTCCTGGAACGGGTCGCCGATGATTTCCAGAAGCCTAATGGCCTGGCGTTTTCGCCGGACGAATCCTTGCTGTACATCTCCGATACCTCGGCCTCCCATGATCCAGCAGGCTGCCATCACGTGCGCGTGTTTGATGTCGAGGCGGGCCGCAGGCTGGTCAATGGCCGGGTGTTTGCGGTGATCGAACCGGGGCTGCCGGATGGCTTTCGGGTCGATCATCAGGGTTGGTTGTACATCAGCTCCCTGGACAGCATTCAGGTATATGCGCCCGACGGCACCTGCCTGGGCAAGATCCATGTACCGGAGAAAATTTCCAATTGCACCTTTGGCGGGCTGCGTGGCGAGCGCTTGTTTATCAGCGCCTCGACATCGCTGTATGCCATCGACTTGAACACCCGGGGCTGTCAATTCGCAGCCGCTTGAACATCAACGCCGCGCCATAACAACAATAAGCGAGCCAGACATGTTTATGACCCTACCTTCGTGGTTGATCCACGGAGCGCTCCTGTGTGGGGTGCTCACCACCACCGCGGTTCTTGCTGAGCCGGAGCTTGACCGCCAGCAGGCCGCACAGTTGCTGCAGGCGCAGCAGGCCCGTGCGGTGCAGCCGTGGCGTGTGCCAAACGCAGTTGATATCGAACGTCAGCCCAACGCCGTGCTGATCCGCCAGGGCATGGCCTTGCTGCAGAACACCACGCGCCTGGCCGGCCCCTTGGTGGCGGATCCCGGCAAGCGTTTTTCGCGCAACAACCTCAACTGCATCAATTGCCACGAAGCCGGCCCGTCGGGGCTGCCGGGCAGCAAACCGTATGGGTTGGCACTGGTCAATGCGATCCACGACTACCCCAGGCTCGATATCAAGAGCATGCGCGTGATCACCCTGGAACAGCGGGTCGCCGGTATGTTCGGCAAGGGCGAGGCGAGCATGGGCGCGGACACGCCCGAGATGAAGGCGATCCTGGCCTACTTGAGCTGGCTGGGCAGTGAGGCGCAGCCGGGGATGAGCATGCAAGGCACGGGGCTGGCGCGTATTACCTTGCCTGAGCGAGCCGCCGACCCTGGTCGGGGCCAGGCCTTGTTCGGTCAATACTGTGTGCAATGCCATGGCGCCCAGGGCCTGGGGCTGAAGGCGCCGGACTTTGCCACTGGCGGCGGTTATGTGTTCCCGCCGATTGCGGGCGACGATACCTACGACGACGGTGGGCATATGTACATGGTGCCGCTGCTGACTCAATTCATTCACGCCAACATGCCGTTGGGCAGCACCGCCGACACACCATTGTTGAGTGTCGAACAGGCCTATGACATCGCCGCCTACGTCAACAGCGAATTACCTCGCCGGCATGCGCCGCAACGGGGCGATGCCTACCCGGACCCCGCGTGGCGCCCGGCGGGTTTTGCCGTTCCTGAACACTTTCCCGATGACCCGACAGGTTATCAGCGTGCGCGTTTCGGCCCGTTCCCGACGCCTTCCGAATAGCCCTTTAACCCAACACTGACGGTTCCCCCCGCCTCTGGGTCTTGTCGGCCTGGAAGGCTTCCTTGTGCCTATAAGAAAAGAGAGCAGCCATGAAACTTGCAGTAATCACACCCACGGCAATAGGGCTGGCACTGGTCACACCGATCAGTCCGTTGATGGCCCAGGAACACGGCTTTATTGAGGATTCGAGCGCCAACCTGCTGATGCGCAATTACTACTTCAACCGCGATTTCCAGGGGGCGAGCGCAACCCGCAACAAGGCCGAAGAATGGGCCCAGGGTTTTATCCTCGACTTCCGTTCCGGCTACACCCAGGGGCTGGTGGGATTTGGCCTGGATGTCAGCGCCATGAGCGGTTTCAAGCTCGACAGCAGCCCGGATCGCACGGGCACCGAGTTGCTGCCACGTCACGATGATGGTCGCGCGCCGGACAGCTATGGACGGGCGGGGGTGACGTTCAAGGCCAAGCTGTCGGCCACCGAGTTGAAGGTCGGTGAGTTGCGCCCGGATATCCCGGTGCTGCGCGCCGATGACGGACGCCTGTTGCCGCAGACCTTTGAGGGGCTGGCACTGACCTCCCGCGAATTTGAAGGCCTGACCCTGAGCGGCGGGCAGATCCGCAAGGTGGCGCAACGCAACTCCACCGATGACCAGGACATGTGGGCCAACCGTTTTCCGGGGGTTACCTCGGATCGTTTCAACTATGTCGGGGCCGAGTATCGCTTCAACCAGGAGCGCACCCAGGTGGGTGTATGGCAGGCGCAGCTCAAAGACATCTACCAGCAGCGCTATTACAACCTGACCCATCGCCAGCCTGTTGGCGACTGGACCCTGGCGGCCAAGCTTGGCTACTTCGTCGATCAGGAGCAGGGCAGTGCCAAGGCGGGCAACCTCGACAGCAAGGCCTGGGGCGGGTTGTTCTCCGCCAGCACCGGGCCGCACACGATGTTTGTCGGGTTGCAACGGGTCAGCGAGGGCACCGGCTGGCTGGCCCTGGCCGGCACCAGCGGCAAGACCATGGCCAACGATTCCTACAACAACAACTTCTCCAATTCCGATGAGCGCTCCTGGCAACTGCGTTACGACTTCAACTTCGTCGCCCTGGGCCTGCCCGGCTTGACCAGCCTGGTGCGCTACATCCACGGCTCTGATGCGAATGTCGGCCTGGTGCGTGATGGCACGTCATGGGAGCGCGATTTCGAATTGGCCTACACGGTGCAAAGCGGCCCGTTCAAAGACGTCAACCTGAGTTGGCGCAACTCCAGCGTGCGCAAAAGCTATGGCGAGGATTACGACGAGAACCGGTTGGTGGTGGCCTACAACCTGAATCTGTTTTAACGCTTCTGGTGGCCAGATAGCCGGTCTGTTTTTTTCAAGCCGGCTCTCCCACTAGAGATAACTCAAGCCTGATTTTTTTCTTAAAACGTATTACCCCAGGCTATCACTGGATGCACACAAGTGATTATCCAGCACCCGACCCCGTGGCTAGAGTTTGCGGACTTGAAGCGCTGCGGTGTCGGCGCTCTGCTCACCCGAAGGAGTTGAATAATGAAAATAAAATCCATCCGTACCCGTGTCTTCGAATGGAAGGGCAAGGTCGTGCCGCCCCAGGCGCACTTTTGCACCAATGCCAGCGACATCCTGTTCGAACGCGGTGACGCCATGGGCTCGTTCCGTTTCCATGGCTGGCTGGTGGTAGAGGTAGAAACCGATACCGGCCTGGTGGGCATCGGCAACTGTGCACTGGCGCCGCGTGTGGCCAAGGAAATCATCGACACCTACCTGGCGCCGATTGCCATTGGCGAAGACCCGTTCGACAACGAATACATCTGGCAGAAAATGTACCGCCAGAGCCACGCCTGGGGTCGCAAGGGCATTGGCATGGCGGCCATTTCGGCAATCGACATCGCCATCTGGGACATCATGGGCAAGGCCGTCAACAAGCCGGTGTTCAAGCTGCTGGGCGGGCGTACCAAGGAGAAGATCTGGACCTACGCGTCCAAGCTTTACGCCAATGACAACCTCGACCTGTTCCTGGAAGAGGCCCAGGGTTATTTGAACCAGGGTTTCACCGCGCTGAAGATGCGCTTTGGCTACGGTCCCAAGGATGGCCCGGCGGGCATGCGCAAGAACATTGAACAAGTGCGGGCCCTGCGCGAGCTGGCCGGGCCGGACGTGGACATCATGCTGGAGTGCTACATGGGCTGGACCCTGGAGTATGCGCGGCGGATGTTGCCCAAGCTGGCCGAGTTCGAACCGCGCTGGCTGGAAGAGCCGGTGATCGCTGACGATATCGAAGGTTATATCGAGCTGAAGAAGATGGGCATCATGCCCATCTCCGGTGGCGAGCATGAGTTCACCTCCTACGGTTTCAAAGACCTGCTGGAACGCCGTGCCGTGGACGTGATCCAGTACGACACCAACCGCGTCGGCGGGATCACCGCTGCGCGCAAGATCAACGCCATGGCCGAGGCTTGGTCGGTGCCGGTCATTCCCCATGCCGGGCAGATGCACAACTACCACCTGACCATGTCCACCACGGCCTCGCCGATGGCCGAGTTCTTCCCGGTGTTTGACGTCGAAGTGGGCAACGAATTGTTCTACTACGTGTTCAAGGGCGAACCGCAACCGGTCAATGGCTATATCCAGCTGGATGACCACACCCCGGGCCTGGGCCTGGAAATTTCCGATGAGTATTTGCACGACTTCAACATCATCGAATAAGGCGGGCCTGGCGATGCGATTGATTCAATTTGAAGACCCGCAAGGGCAACGGCAGGTTGGCTGTGTCGACGGTGCGCAGATCCAGGTGGTGCGCGATACCCGCTCTACCCGTGAACTGGCACTGAGTGCGATCCGCAATGGCATCAGCCTGCGGGATGAGGTGGCCAGGCGCGGCACCGACGCGGGGCCGTTGTATGCCGAGCTGCAGGATACGGCACGGGTCCTGCCACCACTGGACCATGAAGACCCGGCCCACTGCCTGGTCAGCGGCACCGGCCTGACCCATCTGGGCAGTGCCGCGACCCGTGACCAGATGCACCAGCAGGCGGACCAGGGTACGGCGGCGATGACCGACACCATGCGCATCTTCAAATGGGGCCTGGAAGGTGGGAAACCGCCGGCTGGCCAGCCTGGTGCGCAGCCAGAGTGGTTCTACAAGGGGGACGGCAGCATTGTGGTACGCCCCGGCGCGGACTTCCCGGTGCCGCCGTTCGCCGAGGATGCCGGCGAGGAGCCGGAGTTGACCGGCCTGTATGTGATTGGCGATGACGGGCAGCCCTGGCGCCTGGGTTATGCCTTGGGCAACGAGTTCTCCGACCATGTGATGGAGCGCCGTAATTATCTGTACCTGGCCCACTCCAAACTGCGTTTCTGCTGTTTCGGCCCGGAGCTGCGGGTCGGTGAGTTGCCGGCAGACCTGAGTGGCATGAGCCGGATTTTCCGTGAGGGCCAAGTGCTGTGGGAGAAGCCGTTCCTGTCGGGTGAAAGCAACATGTGCCACAGCCTGGCAAACCTGGAATATCACCACTTCAAATACGCCCAGTTCCTGCGGCCGGGGGATGTGCATATCCATTTTTTTGGCACTGCCACCCTGTCGTTTGCCGACGGGATTCGTGTACAGCCGGGGGACCGTTTCGAGGTCAGTCTCGACGCCTTCGGTGCGCCGCTGCGCAATGGCATCAGGCTGACCGATGACGTACTGGCGATTGGCGCGATCAAGGCGTTGTGAGCCACCCCATGTTTTTCCAGGAGTCATCCATGTCTCAAATCAGTGGTCATAACTACATCGGCGGCGCCTACAGCGCGGCTGGCGATACCGTACTTCAGAGCTTCGATGCGGTGACCGGGGCGGCGCTGGACGGCCAGTTCATCCAGGCGACCCGTGAAGAGGTCGATGCTGCTGCCTTGGCGGCGAGCGCGGCGTATCCGGCGTACCGCGGTATGGCGGCGGCGCGCCGTGCCGGGTTTCTTGAGGCGATTGCCGCAGAACTCGATGCTCTGGACAGAACCTTCATTGACATCGTTTGCCGCGAAACCGCATTACCCGCTGCACGCATCGAAGGTGAACGCAGCCGTACCAGCAACCAGTTGCGCCTGTTTGCCCAAGTGCTGCGTCGCGGTGACTTCTATGGCGCGCGAATCGACCGCGCCTTGCCCCAGCGCCAACCCTTGCCACGGGCCGACCTGCGTCAGTGCCGCATCGGTGTCGGGCCGGTGGCCGTGTTTGGTGCCAGCAATTTCCCCCTGGCGTTTTCCACTGCCGGTGGCGACACCGCAGCGGCACTGGCGGCCGGCTGCCCGGTGGTGTTCAAAGCGCACAGCGGGCACATGCTCACCAGCGCCTGGGTGGCGGCCGCGATTGGTCGGGCGGTGGAGAAAACCGCAATGCCTGACGGCGTGTTCAATCTGATCTATGGCGGCGGTGTCGGTGAATGGCTGGTCAAGCACCCGGCGATCCAGGCAGTGGGGTTTACCGGGTCGTTGAAAGGCGGCCGGGCACTGTGTGATATGGCCGCGGCACGGGCGCAGCCAATCCCGGTGTTTGCCGAGATGTCGAGCATCAACCCGGTGCTCCTGATGCCGGCGGCATTGGCGTCTCGTGGTGAGGCATTGGCGGCGCAGTTGAGTGCGTCGGTGACCCAGGGTTGCGGCCAGTTCTGCACCAAACCGGGATTGTTGATGGGGGTGCGCTCAGCCGACTTTACGGCGCTGGTCGAAAAGCTCGGCACCAGCCTGGCCGCCTTGCCAGCGCAGTCCATGCTCAATGCCGGGACGTTGCGCAGTTATGAGCAGGGAGTGCAACGCCTGCATGAACACTCGGGGGTTCGCCACATCGCGGGCGCACCACAGCAGGGGAATCAGGCATGGCCTCAGTTGTTCCAGGCCTCGGCGCAGTTGCTGCTTGATGCCGACAAGGTGCTGCAAGAGGAAGTGTTCGGTCCCGCGACCGTGGTTGTGGAGGCGGCGGATGACGCGCAACTGCAGCACATCATCAGTGCCTTGAACGGTCAGTTGACCTTCACCCTGATCGCCGATGAAGCGGATCTGGGGCAGTGCGCGCCGCTGATTTCGCAATTGGAGCAAAAGGCCGGCCGCTTGCTGCTTAACGGTTACCCGACCGGCGTCGAAGTGTGCGATGCGATGGTACATGGCGGGCCTTATCCGGCAACCTCCGATGCCCGGGGTACCTCGGTGGGCACGTTGGCCATCGATCGTTTCCTGCGCCCGGTGTGTTACCAGAACTACCCGGACGCGTTGTTGCCGGCGCCGCTGAAAAATGCCAATCCGCTGGGGATTGCGCGCCTGGTGGATGGAGAGACCACGTCTGCACGCTTGATCGAGCACTAGCGCTGCTGCCAGTGCCGGATGATCCACCCGTACACCGCCAGGTTGACCAGCAACACCAGTGCGCCCAGGCCCAACTGGATCTGTGGCGTCAGCCCGGCGGGGTAAATCAGTGTCAGTACATAGTGCTCGATAAACCCCCCGCCATACCCTTCCTGCCCGGCCAGTTGGCGCAGCAGGTTTTCCCAGCGGGTCAGGGGGCAGGGCAGGTGGAAGAATTCGACCGCCATGCCCCAGGCTGCGGCGGGCAGGTGCAGCCAGATGACTCGGCGCCAGCGCAGGGCGAGCAGGCCACCGAACAGTACAAACAGGATAAAACACAGGTGAAACAGCACCAGGCTGTCGGCAGCAATGCGCAAAAGCATGTCGGGGTCGCTTGAACGGATGGGAGGCCAGTCTAAGGGATAATCAGTTGCTTGCAGGCCGACAGGGCCGTTATTGTGCTGAATCCTTTTAGTCCTTTGCCACGGATCTTTTGTGATGAGCGCATCGCGTACTGCTGTCGGCCCGATCAAGGCCGTGATTTTCGATATGGACGGGTTGTTGCTGGATACCGAAGGCATCTACACCGAAGTCACGCAGATCATCGCCGAGCGCTATGGCCGCACCTACGACTGGGGCATCAAGCAGCACATCATTGGCCGGGGTGCTCAGGACCTGGCTGAATACGTGGTCAAGGCGCTGGATTTGCCGATCAGCCCTGAAGAGTTCCTGCGTATCCGTGAGCCGTTGATGAGCGAGCGCTTTCCCAAGGCGCTGGGCATGCCGGGTGCCGAGGTGTTGGTGCGGCATTTAAGTGCGCACAATATCCCGATAGCCGTGGGCACCAGTTCGTCGCGTAACTCGTTCGAGCACAAGACCACGCTGCACCGTGAGTGGTTTAGCCTGTTCGGCACTATCGTCACCGCCGACGACCCGGAGGTCGGTGCTGCCAAGCCGGCGCCGGACATCTTCCTCACCGCCGCCCGCCGCCTGGGCGTTGCGCCCGAGGATTGCCTGGTGTTTGAAGACTCACCGTTTGGCGTGACGGCGGCCAAGGCTGCGCACATGACCGCTATCGCTGTGCCTGATGAAGCCATGGCCGACAGCAAGTACGCGCATGCCGACCAGATCATCCGCAAACTCGCGGACTTCGACCTGGCTGCCTACGGCCTGCCGCCCCTGCGCTGAATCTGTAGGAACGGCAGAAGGTATTTAGGCGCTGAAACCGCCATCAATGGTCAAGCTGGCGCCGGTGATGTAGCCGGCTTCCGGTCCCACCAGATAAGCGACAAAGCTGGCCACTTCCTCGACATGGCCATAACGGCCAACCGCCATAAACCCGATCAGGCTCTCGGCAAACTCACTGTTGGCCGGGTTCATATCGGTGTCCACCGGGCCCGGTTGCACGTTGTTGATGGTGATGCCCCGTGGCCCCAGGTCGCGCGCCAGGCCTTTGGTCAAGCCCACCAGTGCCGCCTTGCTCATGGCATAGGGGCCGCCGCCGGCGAATGGCATGCGTTCAGCGTTGGTGCTGCCGATATTGATGATGCGTCCGCCTTCGCCCATGTGCCGGGTGGCTTCCTGAGTGGCGATAAATACGCTGCGTACGTTGATGGCCAGGGTCTGGTCAAAATCTTCCAGGGTGAAATCTTCCAGCGGGCCGACCGCCAGCACACCTGCATTGTTCACCAGGATATCCAGGCGCCCGAACGCCTCGACGGTGGCGTTCACCGCATTGCGGATGGCGTTCGCATCGGCGCTGTCGGCGTGAATCGCCAAGGCTTGGCCGCCAGCGCTGATAACGCTGTTCTGCAGGGCCTCGGCCTTGGCGGCGGAGCTGACATAAGTGAAGGCAACGGCTGCACCTTGTGCCGCCAGGCGCTGGACGATGGCGGCACCGATGCCGCGGGAACCGCCCTGGATCAAGGCAACTTTACCGTTGAGGTTTTGCGTGGTCATGTCGATCTCCAGATCATTCAAGGCGAGGCTGCCTTGTTGTTGGAATTGAGTATCGACCTCGTTGGCCGGTCTCGGTAGACCGTGATTGCTATAGTCTGTGTAAACCAAAAGTTTAGAGTGTGGCGAGATGGAAAGCTTTGGCAGTATCGAATGCTTTGTGCGCAGTGCCGAAGGTGGCAGCTTTGCCGAGGCGGCCCGGCACCTGAGCCTGACCCCGGCGGCCGTCGGCAAAAGCGTCGCCAAGCTGGAGGCGCGCCTGGGCGTGCGACTGTTTCAGCGCAGTACGCGGCGCCTGACATTGACCGAAGCCGGCCAGTTGTTCCTGGAGCAAGTCGGCGCCAGCCTCACGACTATCCAGAATGCCGTGGCAAACCTGGCCAGTGCCGAAGGCCGGCCGGTGGGCACGCTCAAGGTGAGCATGGGCACCGTATTCGGCAATCGCTACGTGGTGCCCTTGCTGGCGGAGTTTTTGCGGCGATTTCCTGATATCAGCCCCGATTGGCACTTTGATAACCGTCAGGTCGACCTGGTCGGCCAAGGCTTCGATGCGGCCATTGGCGGCGGGTTCGAACTGCCCCAGGGAGTGGTTGCGCGCAAGTTGACCCCGGCCCACCGGATTTTGGTGGCTTCGGCCGATTACCTGGCGCAACGCCTGCCCGTGCGGGCCCCTGAAGACCTGGCGCTGTGCAATGGCATCCTGATTCGTTCGCCGCAAACCGGGCGCGTGCGCACCTGGCAATTGACCAACCGCGCCCGTGAGCAGCGGCCGTTGATGCTCAAGCCGCGCATGACCATGGGCGACTCTGAAGCGGCATGTTGCGCTTGTAGCCAAGGCTTGGGCATTGCGCTGGTGAGCATGCCGATGGCCGTGCCGTTCCTCGAAAGCAAACAGTTGCAACGGGTGCTGCCCGACTGGTACGTCGATGACGGCAACATCTCCCTGTATTACGCCGAGCATAAGTTGCTACCGGGCAAGACTCGGGTATTTGTCGACTTCATCATCGAACAGTTTGCCCAGCAACAGCTGGCGCAGCGGTTCCGCGCGGTGTAGGGGCGGAACTTGTGAGCGGTATCTGTTCTAAGCTGATACGAGCCAATGGGGCTTGCGACTGTCGAGATCAATCATGTCCAAATCACGCGTGTTGATTGTGTTCACCAGCCTGGCGTTGATCGCAGGGTCCCCGGCGCTGCTGGCCGATCCCGGCAATGGCAAGGACAAAGGCAGTGCCCATGGCAATAAAGGCGGGCAGGGCGGCTCGGGCAATCAGGGCCAGGGCGGCGGCAAGAAAGGCGGGGGTGGCGGCAATTACAGTGCGCCGCAGATTGATATCGGTGGCGTGCGGGTCATCCTTGGTGATAACCGCGACTACTGGCGCGGCGGTTCGTCCCTGCCGCCGGGTATCCAGAAAAACCTCGCCCGGGGCAAACCCCTGCCACCGGGGATTGCCAAGAAACTCGATGGCCGCCTGTTGGGGCGCCTGCCCCATTACGACGGTTACGAATGGCAGCAGGCGGGCACCGACCTGATCCTGGTGACGATCGCCACCGGGATCATTTATGAAGTGCTCAACGATGTGCTGAACTGATCGAAACCGGTCACTCAGCGTCCGAACTTCCCCGGCCAACCGATGACTTTCTTTGGCCGGGGTGTCGCATAGGTCCGCACCTTCGAGGTCGACAAGCCCAGCCTGACCAGTGATTCGGCCAGGGTCACGGCGGCGGTCACACCATCCACCACCGGCACGCCGGTGCGTTGACGGATCTGTTCATCTAGCCCGGCCATGCCGCCGCAACCCAGGCAGATCACTTCGGCCTTGTCTTCGCTGATGGCCAGTTCGGCCTGGCGCACAATCGCTTCCATGGCCCGCAACGGGTGCTCTTCCAACTCCAGCACCGCCATGCCACTGGCCCGTACCGAGGCGCAGCGCTCATACAGCCCGGAGAGCTTGAGTCGGTCTTCGATCAGCGGCACCGTGCGGTCCAGAGTCGTGACCACTGAGTAAGCATGGCCAAGGAACATCGCGGTGCTGGCCGCAGCGTCGGTGATGTCCACCACCGGCACGTTCAGCAACTCCTGCAAACCTTCACGGCCATGCTCGCCATAACCGGCCTGGATCACGGCGTCGAATGGCTGGTCGTAGGCCATTACCCGGTCCATCACCGCAATGGCCGCCAGGTAGCTTTCGAAATTGCCTTCCACCGATTCGGCGCCAAAAAACGGGGTCAACCCGACAATTTCGGTGCCCGCTGCCGCCACGCTGCGGGCCTGCTGGGCGATGGCTTGGGTGATGGATTCGGTGGTGTTGACGTTGATGACAAGAATGCGCATGGAATGTCCTTGATCAATGGCTGACATTGTCGACAGCGATGGCTTCGCCACTGATGTCGGCATAGAACGGCTGGCGCTTGGCGATCAGCAGGTACAGCACCCCGGCAATGCCGGCCCCAAACAACCAGGAGAATGGCGAGACGCTGGCAAACCCCGGCAGCAGCGCCAGCACAATGGCGATCACCGCCGCCGGGACAAACGCTGCCACCGCTCGCAGGTTGACCCCGCGGCTGTAGTAATAAGCGCCATTGGGGTCTTCGCTATACAGTTGCGGCACGTCGATCTGGCCCTTACGGATCAGCCAGTAGTCCACCATGATTACGCCATACAGCGGGCCCAGCAGCGCGCCCAGGCCGGAGAGGAAGTACACGATCACCAGTGGGCTGTTGTAGAGGTTCCACGGCAGAATCAGTACCGCGAGGAAGGCGCTGATCAGCCCGGCGCGGCGGAAGTTCAGGTACTTGGGCGCCAGGTTGCTCAGCACAAAGGCCGGGGCAACGAAGTTGGCCATGATGTTCACCGCCACGGTGACGATCAGGAACGCCAGGCAACCGAGCACCAGGAAGAAGGTATTGGGGATGGCTGCGATGATCTGGGTAGGGCTTTCGATTACCTGTCCATTGAGTTGGAACTGCCCGCCACACAGCAGCACGGTGATGATCGCGAACACCAGGATGTTCACCGGCAGGCCCCAGAAGTTACCGACCTTGATGGTCTTGCGGCACGGCGAGGAGCGGGCGAAGTCGCAGAAATTGAGGATCAGCGTGCCGTAGATCGCCAGCCACAAGGCGCCGCCGGCAAAGATATTGCGCCACATTTCGCCGCCGCTCAGAGGTTCGCGGATTGACCAGGCGATATTGCCGCTGGCCTGGAAGTACATCCAACCGGCCAGCGCCGCAACGGTCAGTAGAATCACCGGGCCGGCAAAACCTTCGTAGCGGCGGACCATTTCCATGCCGTAGGCCAGGATCACCAGTTGCACGAACCAGATGATCACAAAGCACGCCCAGCCCAAGGTTGAGAGGCCGAGGATCGCGTTGTGGTCGTAGTCGGCAAATCCTGGATGAATCGCCACCAACAGCACACGGAATACCACTGATGCGAGGTAGGTTTGAATCCCGAACCAGGCGATGGCGATCACGGCCCTGATCAGTGCGGGAATTTGCGCACCATGTATGCCGAAACTTATCCGGCTGATTACCGGAAACGGCACGCCGGTTTTCTGGCCCATGTAACCCGACAAGTTCATGAAGAAATACACCAGCGCCGCGCCGATCCCCAGGGACAACAGAATCTGCCAGCCGCCCAGGCCCAGGGCGTACAAGCCGATGGCAAAGGAATAGTTGGCGATGTTGTGCACATCGTTGGTCCATAGGGCAAAGATGCTGTAGCCGCCCCAGCGCCGGCCTTCGACCTTGGTGGGTGCCAGGTCCTTGTTATGCAGGCGCGGGCTCAGTACCAGCGGGCCAGGCGTGGTGGCCGTGGGTATTGACGTGGAGGAGGGCAGATCCAGTGCGAGGTTGTTGGAGAGACTTGTACGCATTCCGGCAGGCTCCTGGCATCTGCAGCAGGCGCGGACGCCTGGCATGCGGACACAAAGTGTATGAGGGTTGTTGTTGAAGTTGTATACAAAGACTTCAACTCTCTTAGCCACTTGTGTGCCAGGTTTTTATCTATCAAAAGTTTGGTTTATTTCGTTTTTGCATACTCGATTAATAAATGGCTGAATTTAAACAGTTATAAGTTGACCATTTGAACAGGTATTTATTTTTATGCGGGAATGTAGGAATAGGTTATGTAGGAAGTTGGCTGAGAAGGGGTGTAACTTTTCGGTGCGTAATTATTAAAGTGCACACAAAAATGGCACGGATGGTTACGTTTATGTGTACATAATGATGGTGTGCCGCAAGCAAATGTGGGAGCGGGCTTGCTCGCGAAAGCGGTGTATCAGTTAGCGAAATAGAGACTGATACACCGCTTTCGCGAGCAAGCCCGCTTGTATGTTTAAACTTGAAGGGGTGGGCGGTGACTAAAAGCCCGATTCCGACTCTAGCCAGTACGGACCGTGGGAGACTTCTCGTCCCGCCCTTTCTACCCCAAGCGCCGATAAGGAATTCATCGGGAAAACCGACGATAGAGGCAAGCCAGCGCTGGGGTAGACCCCGACAAGCCCTTAAACACTAGCTCCGAGGATTTGTTATGACAATCCTTACTTCACCAACGGTTCTGGGTATCGATGTGGCCAAGGCCGACGTCGTCGCCTACCGCGAAGACCTCAAAGCCATTCAAACCATTACCAACGACCGCGATGCTCTTGGCCGCTGGCTCAAAACGCTACCTGCCAACAGCTCAATTGCCCTGGAAGCCACCAGCACTTACCACTTGGACACAGCTGAACTCGCCCATGAAATGGGACATCGGGTTTACGTTGTAGACGCTTATCGGTTGAGCCATTACCGCGAAAGCATTGGCCAACGGGCGAAAACAGACCCTTGCGATGCGCGTTTGCTGGCGCGCTACCTGAGCAGCGAGCAGGAACGGCTGCGGCTCTGGAGCCCACCTCCGCAGGCTTATAAGCTATTGAAAAGCTTACTGCACCGACGTGCAGAGCTTATCAACTTGCGCGTGAGCCTAACGCTGAGTTGGTCGGGCGAACCGCTTTTGAAGGACGAATTGGCCCAGCAGTTAAAGTCCTTCAAACAAGCTGAGCTGGTCATTCAGAAGTTGCTGCACAAAGTCAGCAAAGAGGCAGGCATCACCGAAAACATCAAGCGCTGCAAAGCCATTGAAGGGGTTGGTGATCTTACGGCTACGGGTCTAGCGACAGCCTTCATGCGTGGCCATTTCGCCAGTGGCGATGCATTCATCGCTTTCTTGGGGATGGATCTGAGACCAAAAGACTCCGGAAAGAAGGCCGGTCCTCGGCACCTGAGTAAAAAGGGCGATTCGGAGTTACGGCGCCTTGCTCACAACGCAGCAATGGCCGCTAGCCGATCGCCGACCTGGAAACCCTATTACGAGTCCTACCTGGCCCGAGGATTGGCAAAGACCCAAGCCCTGGTGATCCTCGCCCGCAAGCTCTGCCGGGTGGCATTCGCGCTGATGAAAAACCAGAGCGAATATCAGCCGAATTTAAGGTTGCAGGGTTTCCCTGCAACATAGAATCTCCCACA
>NZ_CVTS01000021.1:0-33070 GCF_900004755.1 Pseudomonas sp. 25 R 14
AGCAGCCAGCAGCCAGCAGCCAGCAGCCAGCAGCCAGCAGCCAGCAGCCAGCAGCCAGCAGCCAGCAGCCAGCAGCCAAGTCGCGCCTACTAGCACAATTTAATATTGTGGCCGCGATAGCGCTTGCATATTCATCAGGCACATTAGCTGCAAGCTGCCGCTTCAGCTCTGGCTCTCTATTCACAGCAAATTTTGGGAGTACGCTAATTAACTTGACGATCCCTAGGGATGCTCCTATTGGAATGATTGTTTATCAGGAGTCCATCACGGCGCCGCCGAAGGGATTTAGCTGCACTTCAACCCCCTCCTTTATTTTTGCCCTAAACCCAACACTAGGTAGCGTCTCAACTGGAAATGTTTTCCCCCTCGGAAAAACAGGACTTTCTCTTAAAGTTAAGTATCAAGACTTCGACTACCTTTCAGCAAACTATGTCTTGCCGGGGATTGCCTATAGCGACCCTGCTCGAAACTATACGATTGAAATAATTAAAACAAGCGAGCAACCAGTAAACAACATCGTTCCTGCTGGTTTATTGGGAACACACCAAATTGGAAACCTAGACCTTGTAAAACTTAATCTAGTGAATCCAATCACTCTGAATTCTTCCTCCTGTCAAACCCCTGAGGTTTCAGTTCGAATGGGCGACGACTATCAACTACAGGAGTTCAGTAAAGTCGGCGACACACCCCGCACGATCAAGTTCAATATTGGGCTCAATCAGTGCCAGACAGGGATTCAAAAGGTTACCTATTCGCTCAAAGCAACCTCTCAAGTAATAGACCAGAAGAATGGAGTCGTGGCACTAAACTCCAGCTCAACAGCAAAAGGACTCGGCTTGAAACTGATGAATGAGGCAGGTCAACCTATCGCCCTGGGTACCACTTACACATTCAACGGGTTCAATACCAGTGGGTCAAGCTTTCAGATACCATTATCTGCTGCTTACTACCGCTTGGCAGACAAACTAGAAGCAGGTACTGCAAACGCATCAGTCACTTTCACAGTGAACTACCTGTAACACACTCACAACCGAGGGATCATACTTCGGCTTAATCCTCGGAATCGAACTACATGAAGAGTTCATCAAGCTGACGCTTGCAGTGATGATGGCGCCAGAATGACAAGCGAGTGGAGCAGAATTACACAGCGATTCTCAATGGGTAGTGGTAAGTAGCAAAAACCAAAACGGCCTGCACGCAATTGCAGTGATCGCCAGCTCGATGAGAGCGATCAAGCCCTTCCACGGCACCACTGGTCAAAGAACAACTCCTTGCGGGTCTGCTTGCGCTTGCCGGCGTACTCGGCGTCGGCGAAGGTCATCTGCTTCAACGGAAAACTCGGGCAAGCGGATCGACATATTTCACCAGAAACGGAAAGTTAAATTCAGGGTTTCCTTAGCTTGATCGTGACTTTGTGCAAAAACTTTTGAGGATATGGTAGTTATGAGGTAAATGGTCACCGTAATAAGAGACCACATCTCCAACAACCATAAACGGTGTAAATCCTTCATAACCACCTTCTGCGCCTTTATAATTCACATACCCACAGACTCCTTCATAGCTTTTACCGCTAGCGAAGCGCCCCTTGAACTTGTAAACAGTTTCAAATTTCGCGGAGTCGGGGTCTGATATACGCCTGAGCAGCTTCCTTTTTGCATCGGCGATTTCGGTCTTGCTTGCAATAGAGTGCTCGACTGTGGGGGGAGCGGGTGGCGCTGGAGGAGGGAGAAGTCCGCAACTTGTAAGTGCAAGAGTGAAACCAGCTATGGTTATTTTCTTTAACATTTTCCAAAATCCTTTTTCTAGTGCTTTAGCGCCGAGTCAGCATCGTAATGTGCTAATTCGATGCGTCGATAGAGATGCACAGCACCGCTTTATCGAATCCTGCGTGGGAATCCATACTGCGACAAGAGTCGTGTTTTTTTGTTCCTAGTTAGTTGCCGAAGCGTATGGCCGACTGTATCACGATGGTATTGGTGTAGAAGTCTCTTATGAATAGTACGAATGTGCTAGATGGCCCTTTGCCTCACATCCAGAGTGTGAAGCTATTGTCTTCAAAAATAACGGCAAAGGACCGCTCCTATGATCGCTTTTACAAGGCATCTCTTGCCTGCCGCATTACTGTGTAGCGCCCTCGCTGCCCAGGCGAGCGAAGTGCTGAAGGGCGACTTCTGGGTCGTTCACTACCAGGGTACCTTGGGCAAGAATCAGGTGTTCATCGCAGACGGCGACCCCGCTCACATCGTCAATCGTCCAGGTGGCGCGAAGTCATTGGGTGTCTATCAACTTTACGAAGAGCCCGGTAAACCCAACTTCACCTCTTACGATGTCGAAATCGATTGTGCGAAGAACCGCGTGCGAATAATGGGTGCAGCGGATTTCCGCAGCGTGCTCAATGAGTTTCGCAATGCGAAGTATTCCAGCCAATGGCAGAGCAAACCTGACGCCTGGCTGATGCAAAGCCGTGACTTTGTCTGTAAGCCGACTGAACGCCAGGCCAAGAAGATGGAGCACTTGGGTGTGATGTCCGCGTCGCAAATGAGCAAGGCAGGGCCGCACTTCTTCGAGATATTGAACCGCGAGGCCGCCAAGACGGCCATCATGCAGAAGATAGATGAAGGGTTCGCGCAGATGCCTGCCAAGTAACGCGACCTTCAGGGAGAAGACCTTATGAACCGATTGTTTATGTTGGCCCTGCTCGCCACCTTGCTCAGTGGCTGTGCATCATTGTCGGCCAGCAGTGCCTGGAAAGATCGCCCGGTGGGCGAACTGATCGACTTCTTCGGTGTGCCAAGGCAGATCATGGTGGTGCCGGAGGAAGATATGGTAGTGCTTAGGTATGTACGCGACAGTAGCTATGTCTCACGTGAAGCAGCGGGTACTTACACGGGGCCGCAGAACGGGCAACTTGTGCACGCAGAATATTGGGAAGACGTACAGCACTCAGGCAGCTGCGAGATCAATGTGTTTGTCAACAGAGCACGACTGGTGCAGAAGGTGCGTACGAAAGGGCGTTGTGTAGCGGTCGAGATGGCACCAGCAGGGTAGCGCATGGGCCACTGGCGAGAAGAGTGGCGGATCTTCATCCTCACTACGGAAGACGAGTTTCCCAGCCGGAACATTGATCTCAAGTAGTGGCCGCCCTTGCGAGTCAACCGCTGGAGACCGTATGTTCATCCCTAGGATGATCTCCTGAATAAGCGCCTTACTGATGATTGCTGTGTTGAACACAACCTGATTGTTCTGGACAACAAACATCAGAATGACTGTTCCGTCGATCTCGTTCACGACTGCAAATCGCGGCGCGAAGATCAGAAACTCCGACTGCTCACCAGCCTTCAAAATGAGATAGTTTCGGAACTCCAGCACTTTCCTACAGGCAATAAAAAACCCCGTAGACGTTAATCTACGGGGCTTTCAAGAGTGGAGGCCGAGGTCGGAATCGAACCGGCGTAGGCGGATTTGCAATCCGCTGCATAACCATTTTGCTACTCGGCCTCAAACGATCAATGCCAAAACCACCGACATTCACCGCATATAAACTTGAGTGGGCTATGTGAAGCCTGCCTCTACTCTATCTCATTGAAAACATTGAAGTTTTTTATGCCTCAGTGCGTTCGATGGCGGCAATTATGTACTGATTTGCCGAGGCTGGCAAGCCCTTGATTTCAAAAAATATTCTTCTGTGAAGCACAGCAGGGGCGGCTGGCCCCTGCCCTGCCTACGCTTAGTAGCCCAATGACAGGCCGGTATTGCGCCGTGGGTCGTTGGCGCCGTAGAAGCGGTTGTTGCCCACAGGCTTGCCGTCCAGGGACGGGGCGCCGACGAGGATGGCGGCCAGGTGGTTGGCGTCTTGGGGGCCGGCGAATTTGTGGCCCCAGCTTTCGAGGATTTTCTGGGTGTCGGGGCTCAGGGCAAAGGTTTCGAGGTTGGTGCTGTCGGGCATCCACTGTTGGTGGAAGCGTGGGGCGTTGACAGCTTCCTGGATGTTCATCTTGTAGTCGATGACGTTGAGGATGGTCAGCAAGGTGGCGGTGATGATGCGGCTGCCGCCTGGTGTGCCGATGACCATCACGGCCTTGCCGTCCTTGGTGACGATGGTCGGGCTCATGGACGACAGTGGTGCCTTGCCTGGGGCGATGGCGTTGGCTTCGCCCTGGACCAGCCCGTACATGTTGGGTACGCCGACCTTGACGGTGAAGTCGTCCATTTCGTCGTTGAGGATCACCCCGGTCTTGCTGGCCATGACGCCAGCACCGAACCAGTCGTTGAGGGTGTAGGTCACCGAGACCGCGTTGCCCCATTTGTCGACGATGGAGTAATGGGTGGTGTTGCTGCCTTCATGGGGCGCGACGCCGGGCTTGATGGCCATGGAGTCGCCGGCCTTTTGCGGCTCGATGGCGGCGCGCAGTTTGGCGGCGTAGTTCTTGTCCAGCAGGTGTTCAACCGGGTTTTGTACAAAATCCGGGTCGCCCAGGTAGCTGTTGCGGTCCACGTAGGCGTGGCGCATGGCTTCGATCTGGTAATGGGTACCCTGGGCCGAGCCATAGCCCAGTTCGGCCATCGGGTAGCCTTCGAGGATGTTCATGATCTGGCAAATCACCAAGCCGCCCGAGCTGGGCGGCGGCGCCGAGACCACGTGGTAGCCGCGATAGTCGCACTCGATGGGCGCCAGTTCGCGGGTCTGGTATTTGTCCAGGTCGGCCTGGGCGATGATGCCCTTGCCGGCCTGGCTGGAGTCGACGATGGCCTTGGCCACCCAACCTTTGTAGAAGCCATCGGTGCCCTTGGCGGAGATTTCCCGCAGGGTGCGGGCCAGGTCTTTTTGCACCAGTTTCTGCCCGACCTGCAGTGGCTCACCCTTGTTGAGGAAGATGCCGCGCAGGTCCTGGTCTTTTTTGAACTCTTCGGTAGCGCTGTGCAGCATGTCGATATCGCCCTGGTCGAGGGCAAAGCCGTTTTCTGCAAGTTTGATCGCCGGCGCGATCACTTGGGCGCGCTTGAGGGTGCCGTATTTGCTCAGGGCCAGTTCCATGCCGGAGACGGTGCCGGGTACGCCGACGGCCAGGTGGCCTTTGGCGCTGAGGCCGGGGACGACGTTGCCGTCCTTGTCCAGGTACATGTCGGCGGTAGCCGCCAATGGGGCTTTTTCACGGAAGTCGAGGAAGGTCTTGCGCCCGTCCGCCAGTTGCACGGTCATGAACCCACCACCGCCGAGGTTGCCCGCTGCCGGGTAGACCACCGCCAAGGCGTACCCCACGGCAACTGCTGCATCCACGGCGTTGCCGCCAGCCTTCAAGACATCGACGCCCACGTGGGTCGCCAGGTGCTGGGCGGTCACCACCATGCCGTTTTCACCGGCCACCGGGGCCTGGGAGGCCGCCTGCACACCGCTTAATGTCAGGACCAGGGCCGTCGCGATCAAGGTTCGGGTAAAGGGTTGGTAGTTCATCCGTGGATACTCTGTTTATTGGAAGCGTTAAACGTAGCTGCTTTCGCACAGCAACCCCAGCCAGGTGGCGCGTTTCAGACAGAGCTTGTCGGTGCCGGAATGCTATATTCGCCCCGCCCTACTCATTGCCCATGAGACACACCGATGCCCACGGTCGCCGACCCGATCCACGCGCTGTACCACAAGATCACCTGGAAGCTGATTCCCTTCCTGTGCTTTTGCTACCTGGCTGCCTACCTGGACCGGATCAATATCGGTTTTGCCAAGTTGCAGATGCAAGACCAGTTGCAGTTCAGCGAAACCGCGTTCGGCCTGGGCGCCGGTCTGTTTTTTGTCGGCTATATCCTGTTTGAAGTGCCGAGCAACCTGATCCTGGAACGCGTCGGCGCGCGGATCTGGATCGCCCGCATCATGATCACCTGGGGCCTGCTCTCGGCCTGCACGCTGCTGGTCACCTCTACCACCCAGTTCTATGTGCTGCGGTTTTTGCTGGGTGTCGCCGAGGCAGGATTCCTGCCGGGGGTGTTGTATTACCTGACCACCTGGTTCCCCACCCATCGCCGGGGGCGGGTCATTGCGCTGTTCATGATCGGCCTGCCGCTGTCCAGTGTGATTGGCGGGCCGTTGTCCGGCTGGATCATGAGCCACTTCGACCAGATGGGCGGCCTGCGCGGCTGGCAATGGCTGTTCCTGCTTGAAGCGTTACCCAGCGTGCTGTTGGGAGTGCTGGCATTCTGGGCGCTGCCCAATACCTATCACCAGGCCAAATGGTTGTCCGCCGCAGAAAAGGCCTTGCTGCAAGAGCAGTTGCGCGCCGATGACAGCCACGCCAGCCACAGCCCACGGCGCTTTCGTGATGGGTTCTTTAACCTCAAGGTGTGGATGCTCGGCGGCATCGACTTCTCGATCCTGCTCAGTGCCTATGCCATGGGTTTCTGGATGCCGACCCTGATCCGCAACGCCGGGATCAGCGACACCTTCCATATCGGCCTGCTCACCGCCCTGCCCAGTGTCGCCGCGCTGGCCGGCATGCTGCTGATCGGCGCCAGCTCCGACAAATACCGCGAGCGCCGCTGGCACATTATCGTGCCCTTTCTGGTGGGTGCCGTGGCCATGGCCAGCAGCACCTTCTTCAGTCATAACGTGGTCGCCACCGTGGCCCTGTTTGCCGTGGCTTCGGCGGCGATCCTCGGCGCCGTGCCGGTGTTTTTCAGCCTGCCGGCGACGTTCCTCACCGGCACCGCGGCGGCCACCGGCTTTGCCCTGGCCTGTTCACTGGCGAATATCGCCGGCTTGGTCAGCAACTCGTTGATGGGCCTGGCAATCGACGTGACCGGCAGCAGCGCCGGGGCGATGTGGTTCTTTGCCGGGAGCCTGGTGCTCAGTTGCTTGCTGGTGATTGCCTTGCCGGCGAAGTTGGTCAACCGGTAGGAGCGCTCCCACAAGGGGATGCAATATCAGGACAACATCAATGGCCGCTATGGGACATGCCTGCCGGCTGCTGCAACAGCGCCAGATCTATCTCCTCAAAGCGCAGCACCCGCCCGCCGGTATCCGCCGCGACTTTCTGTGCCACCGCCTGCTCGGCAAACGAGGCCAATACCACGCCCATGGCGCCCTTGAGCCCGGTACCGAGCACGTAGTAAGCGGTCTTGGCGTCGATCAAATGTGCATCATCCGGAGTGTCCCAATGGCTGCGCCCCATGTCATGCACGTACAGCTTGGACGGCGTGTGATGATTTTCCGGCTGCAACCACCAGCCGAGCATTTCTGCCGTGGAGCAAAACTTCTTCGCCGCCCCCTGCTCCACCACCTCGCCCTTGGGCCCCGGGAATTCGCTGATCACCATGCCGCACACATGGCACTCATCCGTCGGATGAAACGCCACCGGCCCATCACCTACGCCCGCCGCCACCGGCTTTTCACACCCGACCAACAGCAGGCTCAACAGCAACACCAACCCGATTTTCATGCTCATCTGCTCCACTAATAAAAACTCAGGCTGCGCGCCGCCCAAACAGCCAATAGGCCCAGGCCAGTGGCCCTGCAACCCATGCCGCCAGGCACAGCCACAACATCGCCGCTGGCACCGCCAGGTCGCCGCCCAGGGCCATCACGCCCACCGACGCCGGGCCGGTATCGAAGCCCGACAGGTTGATCAGCCGGTACACATCCGCCGGGTTGAACAGCAATAGCCAGGGCAACAACGTCGGGCTGAACTGACCCTCGCTGATGACCAGCAGCGCCAGCAATGCCAGGTCGAACACCAGGACAAAAAAGAACCACACGCCCAGGGCCAGCCCGGCCGCCGTGGACTTCTCTGCCGAGACGGCGCTCAACACATACGCCAGCCCCAGAAAGCCCCAGCCGAGCAAGGTCGAGGTCAGCATGAATCGACCAAAGGCCCAGAGCAGCAGGCTGAACTCGACGTCATCCACCAGCAGCGCAATGGCGAGCATGGCGCAGCCGAATCCAATAAAGGTCGCCAGGGCCAGGATCAACCCATGGCCGACGAACTTGCCCAGCAGGATCTGCCCTCGCCCCAGGGGATAAGTAAGCAACAGCAGCAAGGTGCCGCTTTCGTCCTCACCGACAATCGCGTCATAGGCCAGCAACAACGCAATCAACGGCATCAAGAAGGTTGCCAGGCTGGCCAGGCTGGCGATGGTCGCCGGGATCGAGGTAAAGCCCAGTTGCCCGGACGCCGCCGCGCCCAGCCAGGCAATGCCGATGGCCAGCACCGCAAACAACAGGCTGATCGCTAACAACCAGCGATTGCGCAGGCCGTCGCTGAACTCCTTGCGGGCCATGTTCCAGATCGGCGTCATTGGGCGTACTCCACGGGGCTGTCCATGTAATGGCGGTACAGGTCCTCCAGCGACGGCACGATGATTTCCACATCGCTGGGGCTGTCCTGATCCAGCAACTGACGCAGCAGGTCCAGCTTGTTGCCGTTGAACGCGGCCACTTGCAGGCCTTCCACACCCCAGCGCCGCGTGACGTGGCCAGCCTCGCTCCAGCGTTTTTGCAAGAGCGCCGCACGCTGCAGGCCACTGCTGCGGATCAGGGTCGGCAGCCCGGCTTCTTCGCGCAAGGCCGCCAGCGTGCCAAGAGCCAGCAATCGGCCCTGGGTGAGGATCGCCGCACGGTTGATATGCGCCTCCACGCCCGGCAGCACATGGGAGCAAAGGATGATGCTGGTGCCCTGCCCGCGCAGGCGGTCGAGCAAGCGATACAAATCCTGGGTGGCGATCGGGTCGAGGCCCACGGTGGGCTCGTCGAGCAACAGCAAGCGTGGTTCGCCAAGCAGGGCCTGGGCCAGCCCGAGGCGCTGGCGCATGCCCTTGGAGTAGGTCTTGACCCGCCGCCGTGCCGCTGCCGTCAGGCCGACGTCTTCCAGCAGGGTCGCGACCTGGCTCATCGGCGCGCCCTTGAGCCGGGCAAAATGCTGCAAGGTCTCCAGGCCGCTGAGTTGCGGGTAAAAGGTCACGTTCTCGGGCAGATACCCAAGCATGCGGCGCACTTGAGGATCGCTGGGCGCGCGGCCAAACACCCGTACCTGGCCGCTGCTTGCCTGCAACAAACCCAGGATCAGCTTCATGCTGGTGGTCTTGCCCGCGCCGTTATGACCGAACAGACCCAGCACCTCCCCCGGCGCCAGGCTCAGGTTCAGGTCATGCAGCACAGTGGCGTGCCCATAACGCTGGGTCACACCTTCGATTTCGACGACAGGCATCATGCGGGCTCCTTGAGCAGAGATAGCGTGGGGTCTTTCATCAGCGGATGACTGTCCATCACCCCCGGCGACTTGATCACCGGAAACGCCCGCTGCACCCAGCGCAGCAACTCGATGCCGGGGCTGTTCATCAACAGGCGCACCTGGGGGTACAGCCACAGCAGGCGGTCGACGTTATCGTTAGGCTCATAGGCCACATCCCCCAGGCCATCGTTATTGCGGTCCCAACCCAGGTAGTCGCTCCAGAAATTACCGCGACCATCCGCCGACCACTCCTGCAAGCGCGTGGCCACGTACTTGACCTGGCGCTGATTGCCGACAAAGGCGTTGCCCGCAATCCGGTTGTCTTCGGAGCCGGCCGTGAGGTGAATGCCCACTGCGCTGCGCCCGAAGTGGTTGTGTTCGATGCTGTTGAACAGCGAGTTGTAGATAAACAGCGCCTTGCCTTCGGCACCGGTGATCATGGTGTCGCCCGTGGTACCGTCGCGCACATCGTTGACGACGTTGTCGCGCAGGGTGGAATAGGTGATGTAGTTCATCAGGATCCCGTAGTTCTGGTCCTGTTCGGAGCGATTGCCAATCACCGTCAGCTTGCGGCTTTGCATCAGGGCGTAGCCGGTGCGGGTGCGGCGGGTGATGTTGCCCAGCACCTGGTTGTCGTTGGCGAACATGTAGTGGATGCCGTAGCGCAGGTCTTCCAGGGTGTTGCCTTGCAGCAGGTTGCCGTTGGAGGTGTCGATGTAGATACCATCGCGGGCATCGCGCACCTGGTTGCCAATCACCCGCGCGCCCTTGACCGCGTACAGGTGGATGCCATTGCCCCGGTCCTGGGAGCGCATCGCCGGGTCGCCCTGGATCTGGTTGTCGATCACGCTCACATCCGCCGTGCCATCGACCCACACACCAAAACCCTGGCCGCGCATGTGGTTGCCCTTGATCACGGCACCGTGGGCCTTGGGCTGGATGAAGATCGCCGCATTCATCGCGGTGAGGTCATGGCCCCAATCAAGGAAGGTACAGCCCTCGACGGTGACGTCGGGCGCGTTGATCAACAGGCCGTTGCCCAAGCCCTGGCTATGGATCACCGCACCGGGTTCGCAGGTCAGTTGCAGGGCTTGGTCGATGCTGAAAGAGCCCTGGTAGTCGCCGACGGGCAGGCGCCAGTGGTGCGGGCCTGCGGCGACCAACGGCAAGTCGGTGATGGGCAATACAGCGGCACTGGTTATGGCCGAAGACAGCAGCCACACAAACCCGGTCAATAACGTGAGGGGTCGAGCCACGGAGTATTCCTTTTGATCAAAGCCCAATCTATGGAGCGACACAGATCTAGTGTGGGAGCGGGCTTGCTCGCGAAAGCGGTGGGTCAGTCAAGTAATTCCTGGCCGGCACACCGCTTTCGCGAGCAAGCCCGCTCCCACATTGGTGGGCGCTCGCCGTTAGGTCCGCTCGACCAACATCCGCCCTACCATCTCCATATGCAGCGCATGGCAGAACCAACTGCAGTAGTACCAATGCAGCCCCGGCTTGTCGGCGATGAAGGTGATGGAAGAGGTCTGCTGCGGGCTGATTTCCATGCTCACGCCATGGTTGGTCATGACAAAGCCGTGGGTCACGTCCTCGATCTGGTCGATATTGGTGATGGTCACGGTGACTTCATCGCCATGCTTGACGGTGAACTCGGTCAGGCCGTAGGTCGGCGCCATGGAGGTCATGTACACCCGCACTTTCTTGCCGTCACGGATCACCTTGTTATCGGTCTCCAGCTTGATCCCGTCCTTGGCCGCGATGGCCACGGTTTCGGCAAAGAACGGGTCGTTGCGTTCCCAGATCTTCTTGGTCTTGATCTGGTCGCGCCGCGCCATTACACAGTCGTGGGGTTCGGCGAAGGTCGGACCGTCGTGGACCAGTTTCATTTCATCGCCCGAGATATCGATCAACTGGTCGTTTTCCGGGTGCAACGGGCCGGTGGGCAGGAAGCGGTCCTTGGAGAACTTGCTGAGCACCACCAGCCATTGGCCGTCGGCGTCCCGGGTTTCGGTCAGCGAGGCGTGGTTGTGGCCTGGTTGGTAGTGCACATCGAGCTTCTGCTTGATGTAGTTGACCTTCTCGCCGCCATAGGCGCGGATGGCTTCGGCGATGTTCCACTTCACCACCTGGCTGTCGATAAACAGCGTGGTGTAGGCAAAGCCCCGGCCATCGTAGGTGGTGTGCAGCGGCCCCAGGCCCAGTTCCGGCTCGCCGACCACCACGCCGCGCGGGTCCTTGATCTTGTCGCTGAACAGGTCGTCGAGCTTGTCGATGGCGATGATGGTGCAAGTCGGTGACAGCTTGCCGTTGGCGATAAAGTACTTACCGTCCGGCGAGGTATTGCAGCCGTGGGGGTTCTTCGGCACCGGGATGTAACGGGTGAATTCGCTGTCCTTGCCATCGTCGCCCTTGCGCCCGTCCACCACCGGCACCTTGACGCCATCGAGGTTGATGAACTTGCCGGCCTTGATCGCGGCTTCGATGCGCGGGATGTTGAACACCACTACCCAGTCACGCTCGTTGCGCATCATGCCACCCAGGTCGGACGCCTTCTCCGAGTTGTAGCAAGTGGCCGCGGCGTATTTGCCGGTGTAGTCCATGTCGGCGTTGTCGAGGTTGCCGTCGACGATGACCTGGAAGGCCATTTCCATTTTTTCCGCGTCGATGGCGTTGAACATAGTGAAGCTGTTTTTGTCTTGCAGATCGAAGGTGTGGCCGTCATTGGGGTGCGGGATGATGAACTCGGCGTTGCAAAAAACGTACTTGGTGTACGGCACTTTTTGCAGGCGCAGGCCGTGGATCGCCTGGGCGTTGGGCACCGTGACAATCTTGTCGCACTTCATGATGTCCAGGCGGATCCGCGCCACGCGGGTGTTGGCCTTGTCATTGATAAACAGGTATTTGCCGTCGTAGCGGCCATCGGTGGTGGACAAGTGCGGGTGGTGGCAGTCGCCGTTCTGGTACTTGGCACCCTCGCCTAGGATGCGCTTGCTCTCGTTGGTCAGGCCCCAGCCAGTGGCCGAGTCGACGTTGAACACCGGGATGCGCATCAGTTCGCGCATCGACGGCACACCCAGCACCCGCACTTCGCCTTGGTGGCCGCCGCTCCAGAAACCGTAGTACTGGTCCAACTCACCCGGCCCCACGTGGATCTTCGACTTGGCTTCCTTGGCCGCCGCCGCAAAGGACTCGCGGGTAAATACCGTGCCGCCAAGGGCCGTGGCCCCGGCCAGTACTGCACCGGTGACTGCGCCAGTGCCAAGGAAACCACGCCGGCTCAGGCCTTCGGGTTCCGGGGTGGCCCCGGCTGTTTTCGATTCGCTGTCGTTCATGATGTGCTCCAGAGGGGAAAAGTGGGTGCCCAAGGCCGTCATTCAGGCACCGCCACCTGCACCACCGGGATCAATTGCCCGGTGGTGGGTGCGGCCTTGTTGCGTTTTTTGCGCTTGTTGATCAGGGGCGGGCATTTGTGGTCGTTGTGCCAGGTCATCTGGCAGTCGAGGCAGTAGTGGCATTCATTGGCGTTGATATGACCGTCGGGGTGGATCGCCTGGATCTCGCACTCCTTGGCGCACAACTGGCACGGATCGCCGCATTCCTTGCGCCGCTTGAGCCAGTCGAACAGGCGGAACTTGCTCGGGATTGCCAACGCCGCACCCAGCGGGCAGACATAGCGGCAATAGACCTTGCGCGTGAAGATGTTGATCACCAACAGCGCCAGTGCATAGGCCACGAACCACCACTGGCGGTCGAAATGCAGGGTAATCGCGGTCTTGAATGGCTCCACTTCGGCAAAGCGTTCGGCGGTGGCCATCGACTCCAGGGACAGGCCAAACAGCCCCAGCAGGATCAAATACTTGATCGCCCACAGCCGCTCATGCACGGCAAACGGCAGCTCGAACTGGCGCACCTTGAGCTTGCGTGCCGCCTCGTTGATCAGCTCCTGCAAGGCGCCAAATGGACACAGCCAGCCACAGAACACCCCACGCCCCCACAGCAGGATGCTCGCGGCGGTAAAGACCCAAAGCATGAAGATCAGCGGGTCGGTGAGGAACAGCTCCCAGCGGAACTGCTGGAACAGCGCATGCACAAAGGTCAGTACATTGACCACCGACAACTGCCCCAGGGCGTACCAACCGATAAACACCACGGTAAACAGCAGATACCCGCGACGCACCCAGTGCAGCAGGTGCGGGCGCCGGGCCAGGCTGTCCTGCAGGAATAAAATCACCGTCAACACCGCCAGGGCAGCGCCCAGCACCAGGATCTGGAACTGCTTCTGGTACCAGATCGTCAGCCACATCGGCCGGTTGGCTTCGTCGATGGCGGCCTGTTCAGCGGCGGTCGGCAAGGGCCGCTCCAGATAGGCCTCGGGCATCTGGTAGGGCAATTCAAAGCTGGTGAAGGTGCCGCTGACCGGACCGGTCTGGCGCCGCACCAGCAGCTCCAGGGTCCAGGCCGAACCCGGATCGAATTTCGCCTGGGGCCGCACGATAAACAGCGACATTTCATCGAACTCGGGCATGCCCTCGGCAAACAGGTCGTACAGCCGCTGGTGGTCCATATCGCGAAAGCTGATGACATTGCCGAACTGGCGCAACTGCACCCGATCAAAAATCCCGCCGCGCACGTAGCCCGAACCCTTGAATGAAAACAAGCCTCGCCCCAGCACCGCGATGGCCTGCTCACCAGGCTTGAGGCCCTGCATCAACACTCGGTATTGCGCCTCGCCCAACAGGTTGCGGCCAATACTCGGTGCGTTGAGATCAGCGACATACAAGTCGATAAACGTCTCGTCGCCCTGCCCCGGCCCCGCCACCTCGACGCCCTCAGCCTCGGTGCCCTTGAACGCCTCATCCACCTGCCCACGCGTCAGATGCAGGCGGCGCACTGCGCCATTGCCGGTCAACTGTGCCCAACTGGCGGGTTCGAACAGGTCGCTGCGTACCAGGGCGATTCTCTGCGCAGTGCTGGCCTTGTCCTCGATCAGCTTGAGCGACACCGCCACTTCATGGGCCGCCCGCATGATCACTTCATTGACCACCATCGCCGTCACCGTGGCGCCGGCCACCGCATCCACGGTCACCGCCTGGCTGTCGCTGGAGCGCCCCACCACCACCCGCTGCTTGACGTTGATCCCGCTGTAGCGGGCGGTGAAATCATGCAACTTGGCCTCGGGAATGCCGATCAGCAGAATCGGTTCGTGGTGCTCCAGCACATAAGCATCACGGATCACCCCGGCCGGATCGAGGATCACCTGGGTGTTGATCGGTTTACCGGAATAGGCCGGGATATCCACCACATCCAGACTCTGGAACACATAGCCAATGACCACACCTTTGGCCGACAGCGTGCGTACCTTGAACTGGCCTTCGGGGCCGGAGATGGCGTCTGCCTGCGGGAAGATCTTGTCGATGCGTTGCTGCTCGATCGCGCCGTAGGTCTTGGCCTGGGCCGGGCCAGCCAGGCTGAACAGCAGTACCAGCACTACCAGCCAGGTGACAGGACTTGCAGCCAGAGTAGCGAGGGTCGAGGGCTTGGGGCGGTTCATGGGCTCACTGACTTCAACGGCCGGAATATGAAGTCGATGGTAGGTGGCAGGTGGCCAGTGAGCCCTTGATTGAAATCAAGTCTGGGGAGGGTGCGGCGTTAGGGCGCGGGGCTACATCCCCAACCAACCCGGCAGCGCCAGTGAGATAAATGGCACGTACGTCACCAGGATCAGGAACGCCAACAGGATCATCAACCACGGCATCGCGGCGCGGATGGTCTGGCCCAGGGTCAGGCCGGTCACCGCCGAGGTCACGAACAGGTTCAACCCTACGGGTGGGTGCACCAGGCCGATCTCCATGTTCACCACCATCACAATCCCCAGGTGAATCGGGTCGATGCCCAGCTTCATCGCAATCGGGAAGAAGATCGGCGCCAGGATCAGCACAATCGCCGATGGTTCCATAAAACTGCCAGCGATCAATAGCACCACGTTGACCATCAGCAAAAAGCCAATCGGGGTCAGCCCTTCGGAAATGACCCAAGCCGTGATTTCCTGCGGGATCTGCTCGGTGGTCAGGACATGGGCAAACAGCATGGCGTTGGCGATGATGAACATCAGCATGATCGACAGGCGCCCAGACTCCAGCAGTACTTTGGGGCAGTCCTTGAGGCGCATGTCCTTGTACACGAACAACGCGACAAACGCCGAGTACACCGCCGCCACGGCTGCCGCTTCAGTGGGGGTGAACATCCCGCTGTAGATACCGCCCAGGATGATCACCAACAGCAACAGGCCCCAGAACGCGCGGCGGGCACAGCCCAGCCACTGGCTGAACGTCGCCCGGGGCTGGGCCGGCAGCTTCTTGATCCGCGCCACGATGTAGATCGCGATCATCAGCATCAGGCCCAGCAGCAAGCCCGGGATCACCCCGGCCATGAACAGTTTGCCCACGGAAGTTTCCGTCGCCGCCGAGTACACCACCATCACGATCGAGGGCGGAATCAGGATCCCCAGGGTCCCGGCATTACAGATGATCCCGGCACCGAACTCCTTGGGGTAACCAGAGCGCACCATGCCGGCCACGGCAATCGACCCCACCGCTGCCACCGTCGCCGGCGATGAACCGGACAACGCGGCAAACAGCATGCAGGCCAGTACTGCCGCAATCGCCAGGCCACCGCGGATATGCCCGACACAGGCGTTGGCAAAATCGATCAGGCGTTGCGCCACCCCACCGGTGGTCATGAACGCCCCCGACAGCAGGAAGAACGGAATCGCCAGGAAGGTATAGGCGTCGCTGGTTTCGAACAGCTTGATCGCCAGGGAACTCAAGGAATCCTGGCTGAACATCAGGATCGACATCGCGCCCGACAAGCCCAGGGAAATGGCGATGGGCACGCCGAGAAACATAAACACCAACAGCAGCAAAAACAGGCAGAGAACGGCCATCAGTCACGCTCCTCATGGCTGCCGGCCAATTTGCTGGCTTCACCGGCTTCATCGGCCAACCCCAACCCGACCTGGCGGTGGGTAAACAGGCGGTAGAAAATTTCCAGGTAGCGGATCAGCACCAAGGCGAAGCCAACCGGCACGATCAGCACGATATGCCCGACCTCCAGGCCAAAATGGTCGAGGTCTTCGGCACCGATCCCGGCCGTCATCACCGCACTCACCCACTTGTAGCTGGCAACCATGAACAGCCCGGCGTAAGCCAGGCAGCACAGGCACGCCAGCATCCCCAGCAGGCGCTGGACCCGGCGTGGCGTCAGGCGTACCAGGGCATCCACGCCCAAGTGGCCGGCGGTGCGCACGCCATAGGAAATACCGAAGAAAATCAGCCAGCCAAACATCGCCTTGGTCAGCGCGACGCTCCAGGTCATGTCCTGGGCCCAGGTCATGGTGCCGTCGCCCAGGGCGTTGAAAAAGCCACTGCTCCAGGCCCACTTGTCAGCCAGGGCAAAAAACAGGGTGTAGATGTTGTTGAGCATGACGTAGACAAACGTCACCAAGGTCATGGCGGCCAGCAGGAAGGCGATAAAACCTTCCTCCAGATGCTCCCAGACGCGCCTTAGGGATTGCATGGCAAAACCTCGCGAAGCAGAGATGGATGGTCGGGTGGTAACCGGGTCAAAATGTGGGAGATTGGTACACCCCGAAATCACTGGTTGGCAGCGTCCGCGGCCTTGATCAGGTCAGCGCCAATCGGCCCCTCGAACTTCTGCCACACCGGGCGCATGGCTTCACGCCATAGCTGGCGTTGCTCAGGGGTCAGCTCGATGATTTCGCTGGTCTTGGCGTCGATGATTTTTTGCTTGGCCGACTGATTCAGCGCTTCGGCCTGCTTGTTCACCTCGACGGTGACTTCGACCATGACCTGCTCCAGGACGGTGCGGATCTCTGGCGCCAGGCCATTCCAGAACTTGGCGTTAGTGATCACCATGTAGTCGATCAGGCCGTGGTTGGACTCGGTGAAGTACTTTTGCACCTCGTTGACCTTCTGGCTTTCATAGTTCGACCAGGTGTTTTCGGTGCCATTGACGGTGCCGGTCTGCAACCCCTGGTAGACCTCGGCAAAACTCATCTTGCGCGGGTTGGCGCGAATCGCCTTGAACTGTTCTTCCAGCACACTGGAGGCCTGCACGCGAAACTTCAGGCCACGGGCATCCTTGGGTTCATGCAAGGCCTTGTTGGCCGACAGTTGCTTGAGCCCGTTGTGCCAATACGCCAGGCCGAGGATGTTCTTGTCCTGCATCGACATCAGCAGTTGCTTGCCCTCGGCGGCCTGGAAACGGTCGACGGCAGCCAGGTCATTGAACAGGAATGGCAGGTCGTAGATCTGCACTTGCTTGGTGTATTGCTCGAACTTGGCCAGGGACGGCGCCAGCATCTGTACGTCGCCCAGCAGCAGCGCTTCCATTTCCTTGCCGTCGCCAAACAGTGACGAGTTGGGATACACCTCGACCTTGACCTTGCCCGGCAAGCGTTCTTCGACAAGCTTCTTGAACAGCAGCGCGCCCTGGCCTTTTGGGGTGTTTTCGGCAACCACGTGGGCGAACTTGATGACGATCGGATCCGCCGCCTGGGCCAGGCCTGCGGCAAACAACGTGGCGGCGCACAACAGCGCCCGAGAAAGCTTGAGCATGGGAATCACCTTTTTATTGTTGTGGTGGTGTCAGGCAAGGTGCCTGATGTCACGCGTGTAGTGAATTTCAAATATTTGAACCCTGCGTTCGGCCAAGCCGAACGCCAACCCTAGGAACAATGCAGCTCCAGCGCCTACATTCAGATCAGGCTTGGTCAGTCAGAGCTGGGCTGCCAGCAGCCTTTGCGCCCGCAACAACACCGGCGCATCCACCATCTGCCCATCGATCTGATAGGCCCCTGCCCCATGGGCACCGGCATCCACTACCCGCTGGGCCCAGGCCAGGTCCGCCGCACTCGGCGCCAGGGCGGCATGGATCACCTGCACCTGTTTGGGGTGGATACACAGCGCCCCGGTAAAACCCATTTCATAGGCATGTCGGATCGAGTGGCGCAGGCCCTCGGGGTCGTCGATGGCCGGGTGTACGCCATCTAGCGGAGCCTCCAGGCCGGCGGCGCGGGAGTGCACGATCAGCGCCAGGCGCGCCTGATCAAGGGCAAAATTCGCCGCCGCCGAGTGGCTGCTCAGGTTCAGGTCCAGCGCCAGGTCCAGCCCCCCAAACGACAGGCGCTGCACCTGTGGTGCATGGGCGATTTCGGCAATAGCCAGCAGGCCCTTGGCACTTTCGATAATCGGCCAGATCAGCTTGCCAGCGGCGGCCACTACTGCCACCTGCGCCGCACTTTCCACCTTCGGTAGCAGCACGCCTGCGACGTTTGCATGGGTTTTGCAGAACGCCACGTCCTCGAAGTGTTCATCATGCTCCGGTGCGTTGATCCGTACCCACACCCGGGCGTCAGGATGAGCTTGCAAGAATGCGCCAAGGTTGTCCCGCGCCTGGCGCTTGAGCGGCTCTTGCACCGCGTCTTCAAAATCCACAATCACTGCATCAGCGCCACTGGCCAGGGCCTTGGCAAAACGCTCAGGGCGGCTGCCCGGCACGAACAGCGCGGAGCGCACAATAGAATGCTTCATAACTGACCTTCCTGTTTTCACCCCTCCTGTAGGAGCCGGTTAGATGATGCCGCGAGTATTCAGGGATTCGATGGCCTCACGGGTGTAACCCAAGCGCTGGAGAATCCCTTGGTTGTGTTGCCCCAGCGCAGGCACAGCGTCCATGCGCGGGGTAAATGCGCTATTGCGTCCCGGCGGCAACAGCGACGGCAAGGGCCCGGCCGGGCTGTCGACTTCACGCCAGCTGTCACGGGCCTTGAGTTGCGGGTGATCCCACACGCCTTGCATATCGTTGACCCGCGCACTGGCGATCTGCGCGCCTTCCAGGCGCTGGATCACAGCGTGCGCGTCGAGTTGGGCAAAACTTGTGACAATGATCTGGCGCAGCACTTCGCGATTGGCCGACCGCTTGAAGTTGGCCGAGAAGCGCTCATCCGTCGCAAGCTCAGGCGTGAGCAGCACCTTGTCGCAGAACGCCGCCCATTCGCGCTCGTTCTGCAAACCGAGCATCACGGTGCCGCCGTCGCCCGTGGGAAACGGCCCATAAGGGTAGATCGTCGAATGCGCCGCGCCGGCACGCGGTGGCTGGGGAGCGCCCTCGAAGGCGTAGTACATCGGATACCCCATCCACTCCACCAGGCTTTCCAGCATGCTCACGTCGATGCGGCTGCCCTTGCCGGTCTTGCCGCGCAGCAGCAGGGCCGAGAGGATGCCGCTGTAGGCATACATGCCGGCGGAGATATCGGCAATGGAACAACCGGCCTTGGCCATCTGGTCTTCACCGGGGCCACCGGTCACCGAAAGAAAGCCGCCCTCACTCTGGATCAGCAGGTCATAGGCCTTCTTTTTTTCGTAGGGCCCGCCTTCGCCATAACCGGAAATATCGCAGACAATCAGCCGTGGAAAACGCACCTGCAGCGCCTCGAACGACAGCCCCATACGCGCCGCAGCTCCGGGCGCGAGGTTCTGCACCAGTACATCGGCATCGCCCAGCAACGTGTCGAGGATTGCACCGGCCTCATCCTGCTTGAGGTCCAGGGTCAGGCTTTCCTTGGAGCGGTTGGTCCACACAAAATGCGAGGCCAGGCCGCGCACACGCTCGTCATAGCCACGGGCGAAATCACCGCTGCCCGGGCGTTCGATCTTGATCACGCGCGCGCCTAGGTCGGCCAGTTGACGGGTACAGAATGGCGCCGCAATCGCGTGCTCCAGGCTGACCACGGTAATGCCGTCCAGCGGCCGTTGATTAGCAGTCATGACAATTCCTCAAAGCCAATGGGCCATGGACACGGCATTGCGCAGGTTCCAGGTTTTTTCGATCAAGGCGCTGGCCTGGGCCGGCGTGCGGGCACCGCTGAACTGGCAGAGGCGCTGGAACTTGTCCGCCAACTGCCCACGGCTCAGGGTGTTGCCCGGGTCACCCTTGGGCTCGTCAATCGCGCCGTGCAATGTGCGGCCATCGACGCAAGTCACGGTGACGCGGCCCAGCCAGCGTTGCGGATAGGCGTCGTCGACTTCGCGGTCGAGGGTCATGCAGACCTTGTCACGAAATTCAGCGACGGCGTGATCGCTCAAGGCCAACTGGTGAAACTCGGTGAGCCCGGCCTTGCCATGCACGGCGATCAGGCCGAGCACGGTGCCCATGGAGAATTTGGCCTGGTGTACGCTGGCCGGCACCGTCACGCGGCCGAGTACATCGATGGCGCCCTGATGCACACGCGTCTGGACCTTGGCGATATCCGCAGCGGCCAGTCCTTCGCGCTGCATCAAGTCCAGCAACGCATCGGCGGCCGGGTGGGTATGGCGGCACGAGGCGTGGAACTTGAACGAAGTTTCCAGCAGCGCCCAGCGGCTACCGAGGCCAGCCGACAATTTGCTCGGCTGCGCGTCGGTGGACATGCCTGCTGCCAAACCCTGGTCGCCTTCAAGGATATTGCGCGCACCGCTCAGGCCATCCGCCGTCAGGTACGCGGCAAGCAAGCCATCCGCAGCGGCCTTGGCCGTGTGCAATTGCTTGGAGTCGGCAGCATCGCGCAGGAACTCCCAGAGCCCGGCAGCCTGGGTGCCGGCGCTGCCGAGCAGATTGATAAACTGCTCCTCGTTGAACGCCAGCAACTTACCGACCGCCACCGCCGCCGCCAGGGTGCCGACCGTGGCCGTAGTGTGGAAGATGCGGTAGTGGGAACGGCCCATGAATTCGCCGATACGAATCCCGGCCTCATAACCGGCCACCGAGGCCAGCAACAACTCGCGACCTGATTTGCCGAGGTCTTGCGCAGCGGCCAGGGCAGCGGGGAACACCACAGTCGCCGGGTGCAACACCGAGCTGTTGTGCAAGTCATCCTGCTCCACCAGGTGCGATGAGGCTGCGTTCACCAGCGCTGCGAAATATGCACTGCTGCTGCCTGCGTTGACGATCACTTGCGCAGGTCCTGTGGCCGGGCCCATCTTTTGCGCATAGCGCTCAAATAATGGAATCGGGTGCGCGCCTTGGCTGGCCAGCGCCGAGGCCAGCCAATCCAGGTAAAGATCTTCGGTACGTGCCAGCACCGCCTCGGGCAACTGCGGGTAATTCAACTCGGCAAGGAACCGACACAAGGCTTGGGTATGACTCATGTTCAGGCCCTCAAAAGCTGCGTGGCAGTTCGAGCAAATGCTCGGCCACGTAAGACAGGATCAGGTTGGTGGAGATCGGTGCCACCTGGTACAGGCGCGTTTCGCGGAATTTGCGCTCCACGTCGTACTCGCAGGCAAAACCAAAACCACCATGGGTTTGCAGGCAGGCATTGGCCGCTTCCCAGGACGCCTTGGCCGCCAGGTACTTGGCCATGTTGGCGCTGGCCCCGGCATTCACGCCGCTGTCGTATTCCTCGCAGGCACGCCAGCGCATCAGGTCCGCCGCTTCGATCTCGATATGGGCTTGGGCTATCGGGAACTGTACGCCCTGGTTCTGCCCGATGGGCCGGCCAAACACCACGCGATCCCGGGCATAGGCGCTGGCCTTTTCGATAAACCAGCGGCCATCGCCGATACACTCGGCAGCGATCAGCGTGCGCTCGGCATTCAAGCCGTCGAGGATGTATTTGAAGCCCTTGCCCTCCTCGCCGATCAAACTGTCCAGGGGCAGTTGCAGGTTGTCGAAGAACAACTCGTTGGTCTCGTGGTTGACCATATTGGCGATGGGTTGCACGGTCAGGCCGTTGCCGATGGCTTCGCGCAGGTCCACCAGGAAGATCGACATACCTTCGGACTTTTTCTTCACCTCGGCCAGCGGCGTGGTGCGCGCCAGCAGAATCATCAGGTCGGAATGCTGCACCCGCGAGATCCACACCTTCTGCCCATTGATCACGTATTTGTCGCCACGCTTGATTGCGGAGGTCTTGATCTTGGTGGTGTCGGTGCCGGTGGTGGGCTCGGTGACAGCCATGGATTGCAGGCGCAATTCGCCGCTGGCCAGCCTGGGCAGGTAGAAGCGCTTTTGCGCCTCGCTGCCGTGACGCAGCAGGGTGAACATGTTGTACATCTGGCCATGGACAGTGCCGGAGTTGCCGCCGCAGCGGTTGACTTCCTCAAGGATCACCGAGGCTTCGGCCAGGCCCAGGCCGGAGCCGCCGTATTCCTCGGGAATCATCGCCGACAGCCAGCCAGCATCGGTCAGGGCCTTGACGAAGGTTTCGGGAAAGCCCTTTTCTTCATCGACTTTGCGCCAGTAAGCGGCATCGAATTCAGCGCACAAGGCCCGCACGCCTTCGCGGATGGCGTTGAGTTCTTCGTTGTCATTGGGGTTCATAAACGGCTCTCCGCCTGTTGTTCTTGGATTATTCGAAATGCACTTCAGCTTGCTGCGCCAGGCCGTCGGCGTTACCGGCCCATAGCTGGGCAACACCGGCCGCCATCACCCGCCCGCCCACTTCAAACGGCTGCGGCGCAATCAACGGCCGCACGCCGCGATAGGCGAACCGGCGCAAAGTCGCGTCGGGATGCGCTCGGCAAAAGGCACGCAGGCTCAAGGTGGCAATCAGCGGCCCATGCACCACCAGCCCCGAATAGCCTTCGGTGCCGGTCACGTAGGGGTAGTCGTAGTGAATGCGGTGGCCGTTGAAGGTCACGGCGCTGTAGCGAAACAGCAGAGTCGACGTGGGTTCGATCACCTCAAGCCACTCGCCCCGGACCAGGGCATCACCGCTGCCCGACTTGGGCGGCGTGGGCTCGCGGTAGACGATATCCTGCTCTTCGCGGATCGCCAGGCGGCCGTCCTGGGAATAGTCGTGGCGCACGGTGACGAACAACAACGAGCCACTGCGACCGGTCTTTTCCTCGACCTGGGTGATGGTCGACACGCGGGTTGCCGCCTCACCGGCACGCAGGGCATGCAGGAACTCGATACGCCCGCCGGCCCACATGCGGTTGCGGTTATCGGCCGGCGGCAGGAACCCGCCCCGGGCCGGATGGCCGTCGGCACCCAGGGCGGTTTCCGGCAACGGGTCCTGGAAGAAGCACCACTGCCATAGCGGTGGTAAATCCGCTCCGTCGTCCGGCACCGCCTCGCCGAAGGTGGTGGCAATACGCTTGAGTAGGTTACAGCTCAAATGGTCACGGGTGGTTTCGCTTCGGCCGATCCAATCAGTGGCGCTCATCGGGTGCAGGTCCTCGGGCAGTGGGTGTCTGCCCCGGATCATGCAAGCGCCTGGCCGTTCTGAGAATTTGCATTTCAATAAACCAGCGTTCGGTTATGCTGAACGCCGCCGTCCTTACCCGGGAGCCTTGCATGCACTTCGACCTGGCCGACCTGCGCCTGTTTATCCATATCGCCGAATCCCCCAGCCTGACCCAGGGCGCCAAACGCGCGTTTCTCTCGCCGGCGGCTGCCAGTGCCCGGATCAAGGCCCTGGAGGGCCAACTGGATACGCGCCTGCTGTACCGTGACAGTCGCGGCGTGGAAATCACCCCGGCCGGCGAGCGACTGCTGCATCACGCACGGCTGATCATGCGCCAGGTCGATTACCTGAAAAGCGAATTCACCCAATATGGCGCCGACTCCGCCGGGCATATCCGCATCTTCGCCAACACCACGGCGGTCACCGAGTTTCTCCCGGAAATCCTCGCTGGCTTCCTCTCCCAGCGCCCGGGTGTAACGGTCGACCTGCAAGAGCGCCTGTCCCGCGACATCGTGCGCGGCGTGCTCGACGGCACCAGTGACATGGGCATCATCGCCGGCCCCGTGCAGGCACCGGGCTTGCAGGTATTGCATTTCAGCACCGACCACCTGGTACTGACGGTGCCGGTGGGCCATCCCTTGGCCAACCAGCCGGCAGTCACCCTGGAGCAAACCCTGGCCTATCAACATATCGGCCTGCACGAAGGCAGCACCTTGCTCAGTTTCTTGCGTGAACACGTCGAACGCCTGGGCAAGCAGCTGTCACTGCGTATCCAGATGTCGAGCTTCGAGGCCATCTGCCGGATGGTCGAAGCCGGGGTCGGCATCGGCATCATCCCCGAGTCCGCTGCCGTGCGGCACAGCCGGACCATGCAACTGGTGACCGTCAAGCTCGATGAAAGCTGGGCGGTGCGCGAACGCAGCATTCTGGTACGCGAACTGGATGCCCTGCCGGGGGCGATCAAGGCACTGATTGCCACTTTGCGAGCAGAGCCAACAGGCTGAAACCCGCGCTTAACAGTCTTTGACAGTTTCCCGACAAAGCTGTCAAAGACCGCTGGACACCCACTGCCTAGCATTTGAGCCTTCGATAGAACGATGAAGGCCATCATGCGTACAAAAACGATCTACCTGTCTGCCACGTCACTGTGGCTGGTTACCTGGGCCCAACTGTCCACCGCGGCTGACTGGGAGTACAGCCTTCAGGCCGGCGTAGCCAGCATGCCACGCTATAGCGGCAGCGATGAGCGGACGACCTTGCCAGTGCTGGGCGGGCAAATCGTCAGCCCGTGGGGGATTTTCCTCGACACCCATACGGGGCTGGGTTGGGGCTATGAGGATGACAACGCCAGCTTCAGCGCCTACGTCGGGGCCAGTGCGTCGCGCAAGGACAAGAAGAAAAGCGGCCACCTCGGCTCCGATCGACTCAAGGGCATGGGCGATATCAAGTCGCGGCCGCAGATCGGCGTCAGCGCCAGCTACACCTTGGGCTCGGCGATCCTGGGCGCGACCCTGGAACATGCCTTGGAGGAAGACGACAAGAAAGACAGCGGCAAGGCGTTCACCTCGTTAGAACTGAGCATCGGCACCAACCTGTATGACGGTGACTACGGCACCGTGGACGCCAGCCTCAACAGCCGTTTTGGCGATAGCAACTATGTGCAGACCTGGTATGGCGTGACCCCAGGCCAGGCCCAGCGCAGCCGCTTTCGCGCGTATGACGCCAAGGGCGGGATGGTCAGCCGCGGCTTGAATGTGAGCTGGACCCTGCCCATCAGCGACCAGACCACCTTCTCCACCCAGCTGGATATGCAGTATTTGTCCGGCGATGCGGGTAAAAGCCCGATTGTCGAGCGCAGGATGCAGACGTCGGTGATGGGCGTGCTGAACTACACCTTCTGATCCGATAACCGCTTCAACTGTAGGAGCTGGCTTGCCAGCGATAGCGGTCTGTCAGTGATAGATGTACTGATTGATCCACCGCAATCGCAGCCTCGCCGGGGCTCGACAGCTCCCACCTTTGATCTTCACTCAGCCCAAAATCCCGGCTCCACCGCCAATCCCCTGTGGGAGCTGTCGAGCTTCAGCGAGGCTGCGATGGCGGCGGCACAGGCAGCGAAGATGTCGCCTGATCCACCGCTATCGCAGCCTCGCTAAAGCTCGACAGCGCCTATCAAAAATAAAATAAGCTGCTGATTTTAAAGGGTTAAAAATTACCTCTAAAAGCTGAAATTTAGTAGGTGCCTCCAGTTTGCTGCGCGACAGCGCTACGTCGAAGAGGTAGTGGGGACTCCCACATATTTTGAACTTCACAGGATCAGTCGGCATAAGCCCAGGTCATGCGGAACGACGCCCCGCCCCACTGCGAATCCAGGACCTGTACCTGCCCGCCGTGCCACTGGCTCACCCTCTGCACCAATGCCAACCCCAGGCCGAAGCCACCGGTGCGACGGTCACGGCTGGCGTCCAGGCGCATAAAGGGCTGGAAGATTTTCTCCCGACCGTCCTCGGGAACGCCGGGGCCATCGTCGCAGACACGGACCTCATACCCACCGCCAAACCTGACCAGCGACACCTCCACCCGATGCTCGGCGTATCGAATGGCGTTGCGCAGCAGGTTGATCACCGCGCGCGCCATAAATCGCGGCTCGATCTGGATGAAATCGACTTCACAGGTGCGCAGTGACAACTGCACGCCTTCGGCCTCCGCTTCCAGGGCCACGCTGCCGATCACACTGTCGAGCCAGCTGTGGGCTTCGATATTCTCCCGGGTGACCTGCGTTGCACCACGCTCCAGGCTGGCGTAGGTCAACAGTTCGGAAACCATTTCCTCCAGCTCGCCGAGGTCGGCGTACATGTCGCCAATCAGCGCGCGACTCTGGCGCGGATCCGCTTCCTGCTTGAGCTGATCGAGCTCGAACGACAGGCGCGCAATCGGTGTGCGCAACTCATGGGACACCGCATTGGTCAGTTCGCGCTGGTTGGCGATCAGGTGCTCGATGCGCTCGGCCATCTGGTTGAAGTGCCCGGCCAACTCACGCACGGTGGAGCGGCGCGGCAACAGGATGCGCGAGCCCAGGTCATTGTCACCAAAGCGCTGGGCCGCCAGGCGGATGTGCTCCAGGTCACGCCAGTGCGGCCGCACCCAGAAATACAGGACGATGGCCAGACACAAGCCCAATAAGCTGTAGGCCCACAGGTACAGCCAGCGCGGTTCCACCGGCAGCTTGACCTCAAGCAACTGCACGCCGCCGTCGATTTCAGTAATGAATTCCATGAAATCGCCGCGCACCACCAACTTGCCGTCTGCCAGTAATTGTTGTTCGCGGGGGTTGAGCCCGGCGGCGTCGCGGTCAATAAACCCCAGGCGCAAGCCATAGTGCTTTTGCAGCTCGGCCAGGCGCGCCACGCGGGCCTCGCCAGCCGGCAATGGACGCAACTGCTCCACCAGGCCGTAGGCCGGACCGCGCAAGGCTTCACGGTTGTAGGTTTCGTTGGCTTCGGGCAGCAATTCGTCGAAGGTGTAGTTCACCAGCCAGATCGCCCCTGCCAACCCCAGGGCCAGGATGATGTAAAGACGCAGGAACAGGCGCAGCATCTGGCTAGACCTCCCAGGCAAACGGATTGAACAGGTAGCCCTTGCCCCAGATGGTCTTGATGCACACGGGCTCGCGGGGGTTGTCGTTGAGTTTGCTGCGCAGCTTGCTGATATACACATCGACACTGCGGTTGAGCCCATCGAAGGCGATCCCGCGCATGCGATTGAGGATATCGTCACGCGAGAGGATCTTCCCCGCGCTGCTGGCCAGCAACCACAACAACTCGAACTCCATGGTGGTCAGGTCGATCTTCTCGTCACCCAGGCTCACCCCCCGGCAGCTGCGATCAATCGCCAACTGGCCGAACGCCAGCGAACCACGCACGGTCGGCTCGGGCGCCTGGCGCCGTTGCAGGGCCCGCAGGCGCGCCAGCAACACCGGGGGCTTGATGGGTTTGATGACATAGTCATCGGCGCCGGACTCCAGGCCGAGGATGTGGTCCAGGTCATCTTCCTTGGCGGTGAGGATCACGATGGGCGTGTCGGACACATTACGAATTTCGCGACACACATGCAGGCCGCTCTGGCCTGGCAGCATCAGGTCAAGGACGACGATCTTGGGCTTGAATGCGAGAAAGGCCGCCAAGGCCTGATCCCCGCGATACACGGTCGACACCTCGAAACCGTGCTGGGACAGGAAGTGCGCAATCAGGCCTGCAAGCTTCTGATCATCCTCAACGAGCAATACCCTGCCAAGACCCAAGTTTTCCATAAGCTTCCACTGTACGAGCACTGATTGAAGTGCGCGCATTATAGGGGCCAACACCGGTCGACACGCGCACCCAACCCCTTTGCCGAGGGGCTTTGGCGCAAACTTCATGTTTTTAAGAGTTTTTAACAAATAGCCCGCAGTCTTTTACGGGGGTTTAGCCTCAGGCTGGCACGCCGCTGTGGAAACGGAACTCGACGTCCGGCGATTCGATCAACGCCTGCTCGGCGGCACGCACCCGTTCGATCACTTGGGCAACGTCCTTGGCCTCACCATACTGATAGGCCAACTTCAGGTAACCCTGGAAATGCCGCGCCTCGCTTTTCAGCAGGCCGAAATAAAACTTGCCGAGCTCTTCGTCCAGATGTGGCACCAGTGCTTCGAAACGCTCGCAACTACGGGCTTCGATAAAGGCGCCCACCACCAGGGTATCCACCAACTTGACCGGTTCGTGGCTGCGTACCACCTTGCGCAAGCCCGAGGCATACCGGCTGGCATGCAGCTGGCGCAGCTCGATCTTGCGCTTTTTCATCAGGCGCATGACCTGCTCATGGTGCACCAGCTCTTCGCGGGCCAGGCGCGACATCATGTTGATCAGGTCGACATGGGAGTGGTACTTGGCAATCAGGCTCAAGGCGGTGCTGGCGGCCTTGAACTCGCAGTTCTTGTGGTCGATCAGCATCGTTTCCTGGTCGGCCAGTGCCGCCTGGACCCAGGCGTCGGGGGTGCGGCAACCGAGGAAGTCGTGGATTTCTGGCAGGTTCATCGGGCTCACGGGCAAAGGATCACAAAAGGCCGCCGATTATACCGACCCCGCCGCAGACCACCAGTCACGGGCCTTGATGTGCATCAACATGACGTACGGCGGGCAACAACTATAGTTGTTCCAAGCCTTGCCCTTCCCACCCCTGGAGATCCCGCTCATGAACGAAATTGGCAAAATCCTGGTGATCATCGAGCCCGAACATTCAGAAAGCCTGGCCCTCAAGCGCGCCAAGCTGATTGCCGGGGTGACCGACGCCCACCTGCATTTGCTGGTGTGCGACAGAAAACATGAGCATTCGGCATTGCTGAGCTTGCTCAAGGAACAACTGCTAGCAGACGGCTACAGCGTCAGCACCGAACAGGCCTGGAGCAACAACCGACACGAAACCATCATCGACGTTCAACAGGCCGAAGGGTGCGCATTGGTGATCAAGCAGCACTACCCCGACAGCCCGTTGAAAAAGGCCCTGCTGACGCCGGATGACTGGAAACTCTTGCGCTTGTGCCCAGCGGCAGTGCTGTTGGTCAAGACCGCGACCCCATGGACCGACGGTGTGATCCTGGCGGCCATCGACGTGGGCAACCTCGATAACGAGCATAAAACCCTGCATGCCGCCATTGTCGATCATGGTTTTGACATCGCCAGCCTGGCCAAGGGTCAGTTGCATGTGATCAGCGCCCATCCGTCGCCCATGTTGTCGGCCGCGGATCCGGTGTTCCAGCTCAAGGAAACCATCGAAGCCCGCTATCGCGAGCAGTGCAAGGCATTCCAGGCCGAATTCGACATTGATGACAGCCGCCTGCATATCGAAGAAGGCCCGGCCGATGTGCTGATTCCCCATGCTGCCCATAAATTGCGCGCGGCGGTTACGATCATTGGCACCGTGGCGCGCACCGGGATTTCCGGGGCATTGATTGGCAATACGGCGGAAGTGGTGCTGGATGCGCTGGAGAGTGATGTGCTGGTACTCAAGCCCCAGAGCATCATCGATCACCTGGAAGAACTGGCCAGCCAGGAATAACAAAGATCAAAAATGTGGGAGCGGGCTTGCTCCCACATTTTGATCGGTGTCTTCAGCCAGAAAGTGCATCCTTGAGGAACCCAGGCGCGATGTAACGCTGGTAATGCGCCTCGGACAGGATAAAAAACTCCCGATCAATGGCATCGCGCAGTTCCGGCAGGTTCCAGTCGCGAAACTCCGGCATCAGCACCATCCCATAGGCTTCCAGATTGTTGATCACCCGCGCACCCCGGGCGATCAACTGGTAGGCCCAGCAGTATTCGGACTGGTGCGGCACAAAGCGGATTTTGCGCTGTTCCAGCTGCCAACGCAGCTGTTTGGGATCGAAAACCTCCAGTTTGCCCGCCATGACCTGCACCAGCAGTTGCTCAAGCCGCAGCCATACGGCACGTTTTTCTTCCTCGCCATAGCCGTTCCACTGGATCACTTCGTGGTGGAAACGCTTGCAGCCCCGGCATACAAGATCGCCGTAAACCGTGGAGCACAGGCCGATGCAGGGGGTCTTGATGGTTTGGTTGGACATGGGTGGCAACGCACGAATCAGAAACAGTGGCCCATGTTAGCCCTTTGTCTAAGGTTCATCACCCTGCAAACTTGCTGTGGCAACTTACCTTTAGAAATTTTTTGCCGTAGAATCATCCGGCCTTGTAAGGCGCCAAATAATCCGTTGGAAGCTGTTTTCAAAGCGTCACGAGCACAGTCGTTCCTTCAGAACGGTGTTGGCGCTGGTTATTTACCCTTTAAATAACCAGCGCCAACCCTCATCAGCTCCGTTCTGCAGGCGTAAAACTTTGAAAGCAGCTTCTGTGAGAAATGCCGGCAGCGCTGGCTCTACGGCCCAAAAAGCCCCCGAGCGCATGCGTGCCGTGCATGTCTGGATGAGCGTCCCGTGGGACCACTGATGAGGGTAATAACTGTGCTTGAAGCCTACCGCAAACATATCGAAGAGCGTGCAGCCCTGGGTATCGTTCCCCAGCCGCTAAACGCCGAACAAACCGCAGGCCTGGTCGAGCTGCTAAAAAATCCCCCGGCTGGCGAAGAAGAGTTCCTCGTTGACCTGATCACCAACCGCATTCCACCAGGCGTTGACGAAGCTGCCTACGTCAAGGCCGGTTTCCTGTCTGCCCTGGCCAAGGGCGAAGTCTCTTCTCCCCTGATCGACAAAAAACGCGCTGTTGAACTGCTCGGCACCATGCAAGGCGGCTACAACATCGTGACCCTGGTCGAGCTGTTGGACGACGCCGAACTGGCCGCCGTTGCAGCTGCCCAGCTCAAGCACACCCTGCTGATGTTCGATGCTTTCCACGACGTCGCGGAAAAAGCCAAGAATGGCAACCAGCACGCCAAGGAAGTGATCCAGTCCTGGGCCGACGGCGAGTGGTTCAAGAACCGCCCGACCCTGGCCGACAAGATCAGCCTGCGCGTGTTCAAGGTCACCGGCGAAACCAACACCGACGACCTGTCCCCTGCTCCCGATGCCTGGTCCCGTCCGGACATCCCGCTGCACGCCCTGGCCATGCTGAAAATGGCCCGTGAAGGCATCGTGCCGGACGAGCAAGGCAAGACCGGCCCGATGAAGCAGATCGAAGAAATGCGCGGCCAGGGCTTCCCGATCGCCTACGTCGGTGACGTGGTCGGTACCGGTTCGTCCCGTAAGTCGGCGACCAACTCGGTACTGTGGTTCTTCGGCGACGACGTTCCTTACGTGCCGAACAAGCGCGCTGGCGGCTTCTGCTTCGGCAGCAAGATCGCTCCAATCTTCTACAACACCATGGAAGATGCTGGCGCACTGCCAATCGAATTCGACGTCACCAACATGCACATGGGCGACGTGATCGACCTGTACCCGCATGCTGGCAAAGTCTGCAAGCACGGCACCGATGAAGTCCTGACCACCTTCGAAATGAAGACCCCGGTCCTGTTGGACGAAGTCCGTGCCGGCGGTCGTATCCCGCTGATCATCGGCCGTGGCCTGACCGAGAAGGCGCGCACCGAACTGGGCCTGGGCCCTACCGACCTGTTCAAGCTGCCTGAAGCACCTGTCGACACTGGCAAGGGTTTCACCCTGGCGCAGAAAATGGTCGGCAAGGCCTGCGGCCTGCCAGAAGGCAAAGGCGTTCGCCCAGGTACTTACTGCGAACCGAAGATGACCACCGTCGGCTCCCAGGACACCACAGGTCCCATGACCCGTGACGAACTAAAAGACCTGGCGTGCCTGGGCTTCTCGACCGATCTGGTGATGCAGTCCTTCTGCCACACCGCGGCTTACCCTAAGCCGATCGACGTGACCACCCACCACACCCTGCCTGACTTCATCATGACCCGTGGCGGTGTATCGCTGCGTCCAGGCGACGGCATCATCCACAGCTGGCTGAACCGCATGCTGCTGCCGGACACCGTGGGTACCGGTGGTGACTCCCACACCCGTTTCCCGATGGGCATCTCGTTCCCGGCCGGTTCTGGCCTGGTCGCGTTCGCCGCAGCCACTGGCGTGATGCCACTGGACATGCCGGAATCGATCCTGGTGCGCTTCAAAGGCAAAATGAAACCTGGCATCACCCTGCGTGACCTGGTTCATGCCATTCCTTACTACGCGATCCAGTCCGGCCTGCTGACCGTTGAGAAGAAAGGCAAGAAAAACGCCTTCTCCGGCCGCATCCTGGAAATCGAAGGCCTGAACGACCTGACGCTGGAACAGGCTTTCGAACTGTCCGACGCCTCGGCCGAACGTTCGGCTGCCGGTTGCACCATCAAGCTGTCGAAAGACTCCGTGACCGAGTACCTGAACTCCAACATCACCCTGCTGCGCTGGATGATCGGTGAAGGCTACGGCGATGCGCGTACCCTGGAACGTCGTGCCCAAGCGATGGAAGCCTGGGTTGCCAACCCAGAACTGATGGAAGCCGATGCCGACGCCGAATACGCCGAAGTCATCGAGATCGACCTGGCACACATCAACGAGCCAATCCTCTGCGCACCAAACGACCCGGATGACGCCCGTCTGCTGTCCAGCGTGGCTGGCGAGAAGATCGACGAAGTGTTCATCGGTTCGTGCATGACCAACATCGGTCACTTCCGCGCTGCCGGCAAGTTGCTGGAACAGGTCAAGGGTCAGCTGCCAACCCGTCTGTGGCTGTCGCCGCCGACCAAGATGGACGCTCACCAACTGACCGAAGAAGGCTACTACGGCATCTACGGCAAGGCTGGCGCGCGCATGGAAATGCCGGGCTGCTCGCTGTGCATGGGTAACCAGGCACGTGTTGAGCCGAATTCGACCGTAGTGTCGACGTCGACCCGTAACTTCCCGAACCGTCTGGGTGATGGCGCCAACGTCTACCTGGCCTCGGCCGAGCTGGCGGCAGTCGCCTCCACGCTGGGTCGCCTGCCGACCGTCGAAGAGTACATGGGCTACGCGGCCAAACTGGACACCATGGCCAGTGACGTCTACCGCTACCTGAACTTCGACCAGATCGCAGAGTTCCGCAAAATCGCTGCAAGCGCCAACATTCCGGTG